>NZ_JBFUJG010000034.1:0-53199 GCF_056401495.1 Mucilaginibacter sp. P4_E8 | reverse complement strand
TCTGTGTACCATCGGGCGACCCATCGTCAATAATGAGCAAATGAAAATCATGCGGGAGAGAAAATACTTTGCGGATCATCCGCTCGATATTTTCCTTCTCGTTATAGGTAGGTATAATAACAATACTATCTGGCACTTAAAAAATATCAGGTAAACAATGGGCAAAAATAATCGATTCAACCCGGTTTTAAAATAAATAAAGCAGTTAAGTAATAATTACCCAACCGCTTTACAATAACKCTAAAATTTATAAATTATTAGTGTCTGCAATAACCTGGTTTTCTATGTAAGGATCAGTTATATAGTTTCGTTCTTTTAAGCGTGGTGCAACAAACAGAAATACCAGGATAAATACAACGATGAAAATAACAAAGAACCATTCATAGTTTGCACCTTTAAGCATATGTGCCCACCAGCCGCCGTCTTCTATTAAGCCATTAACAAGCGCGGTAATAAGATTACCGAACGATACAACCAGGAACCAAATACCGGTCATGGTACTTTTCATTGATTTTGGTGAGTGCGTATAAGCGTATTCCAGGCCGGTGATAGATACGAGCACCTCGGCTGCTGAAAGTATCATAAACGCAAGCACCTGCCACCAGATGGAGGGTTTACCGCCATGATCCAGGCTGGTGTGTATTATGCCAATTACCACGAATGATAAAGCTGTTAAAATCAGGCCGATACCAAGTCTTCGCAGCGGGGTTGTTTTTAGACCAATTTTGTCGAACCATGGATATACTACATAGTTGAAAAATGGAATGAATAGAAGAAGGAACACTGTATTAACAGTTGATAACTGACCAGGCAGCACTGTGAACGAGGTAAAACCCAGGTTAATTACACGATCCATTCTTTCGGCATATAGGGTCCACTCAGACAAACATTGATCCCAAACAGCCCAAAATGCCAATGCGAAAACGAATACCGCCATAACCCGGTATACTGCTTTCACACCTTCAACGCGTTCGGGGTTATACGGGCCTTTGGCAACATCAAGCATAGATTGCCCCGGTTTGCGTTGACCTGAATGAGTTAGTGCATACCAGGTTATAAATACCAGGTTATTGCGATTAACCCCTTGAGGGGGAACCTTTACATATTTTTTACGGCCCGAAAAAAATATGATGGTAGCCAGCGCCATCAGGATACCTGGGATACCAAAAGCCCACCTGGGGCCAAAGTGATCATAAGTCCATGGAATAGCAAGGGTTGAAATCATAGAGCCGGAATTGATACTGAAATAGAACCAGCCGTAAACTTTCGAAAGCAGATCCTGGTTGGTAGCATCAAATTGATCGCCCACATTAGCAGATACGCATGATTTAATGCCGCCGGCGCCAATTGCAACCACAAGTAAGCCTAATTCAAAACCACCAAGGCCACCATCGAACATGGCCAACATTAAATGCCCCAAACAGTAAATCATCGATACATATAAGATAAGTTTGTATTTGCCGGTAAACCAGTCGGCCACCATGCCACCTACAAATGGCAAAGCATACGCCACCATCACAAATAGATGGTGTAGCTTATTGGCTTTAGCGTTGGCCACGTCGTTTAAAGCGTCGACATGATTGGGGTTAAAAAACTGGTTTACCAAAAAAAGTGTCAGTATAGAACGCATACCGTAAAAGCTGAAACGCTCTGCCGCTTCGTTGCCGATGATATAAGGAACGCTCTTAGGGAATCTGGATTTTTTGGGAGCCACGATGGCTGGATTTTCTTGCATTAGTAATAATTAAAGTTTGCTAAAGTAGTATACTTTCTTTTAATTCAGAATTTTATACCGAAAGTGTTACAGTTTATAATATAGTTATTTTGATTTATAGCCCATAATGTGGGTTTAATTTTTTTTAGGTGTGGGTATAAGGCTCCTGTCCTGGGCTGCTTGTTTTTTTGGATCAACATATTCATTATCACCATTATTGGGAATGTTACGCATGTCCAGGTTCTCTAAATATACCCAATGCCCGTTTTTTAATTTATAACCGTCGTAACTCAGGTCGGGGCCAAAGGTATCGGGTTGGTCCTTCATTTTTTTATCAGGGGGTGACAGATGATCAAATACAATTAAATTTTGATCAGGTATGTATCTTAATAACATGGATACCTGACGGGCGTATTCAAATATCACTCGTTTACGGTTTTTGCCATTGCCATCAAAAATGGACATGCCAAATGATGGTTTATCATTAGCAAAGGAGAGTACATCAATTACTTTTTTGGTTGATTTTATGGTATTGCCTTTCCAGCCTATTAAAATATAGTAAGCTTTTGGTGCATAAACAGGGATGATCTTATAATACTGTGCCCCATACCATTTATGATTATCCGTTACAGAATCTTCGGGGTTTTTTAGTAATGGCGAATAATCCTCCAACGGGAACATTTTTAACGGGCCTCCCGTATTCATTTGTACAGTGCCATAAAACCGGTAGCTGCCGTCCTGATTAATAACATGCCAGCTCAAGATGCGGAAACGATTATCGGGCGAGTTGATGATACTGATGCTTTTAACAGAATCAAAAGGGAAAAGAAACGAATTGGGTGTTTTTAAAGCTGATACCAGGGTTTTAATAAACAGATAATTAGCGTTTTTACGTTCCAGGTCATTTTCGTCATTGACGAATTTTTTACCTAAAGAGCTGAGGCTATCCTGGTAAATATTTAATTGTTTTGTATGTGAGCTTTCATCCGAATGCTGGGCATAGATATTAAAACAAAGCAGGAGGGATATGAAGGATACAAAAAGTTTCTTTGTCACAATTCCAATCGTTGTTTTATAAATGTAATAATTTATTGTTTAAATGTACTATTCAGTTCGGAGCCCCCTCTAAATCTCCCCCGGAAGGGGAGACTTTACTTTTAAGCCCTCCCTTCCGGGGAGGGTTGGGTGGGGTCTCCTCGCAATGACGTGGAGTTTTATTTTTATTAACGTAAATTTTCAATAACCATTGCGCTGGCCCCGCCGCCGCCGTTACATATTCCGGCTGCGCCATATTTACCGTTATTTTGCTGTAATACAGATAATAAGGTAACAATGATACGTGCCCCTGAAGCACCCAGTGGATGGCCTAAAGATACCGCACCGCCATTAACGTTAACCTTTGCGGCATCAAGTTTTAAAAGTTGGTTATTGGCTATGGATACAACAGAAAATGCTTCGTTGATCTCGAAAAAATCAATCTGATCAGTTGATAAACCGGCCCTGTGCAAGGCCAGTGGGATAGCTTTGGATGGTGCTGTGGTAAACCATTCCGGTGCCTGTTGCGCGTCGGCATGTGCTATTATCCTGGCCAATGGTGTTATGCCCAGTTCATCGGCTTTTTCCCGGCTCATTAATACTAAAGCCGCAGCGCCGTCATTTAAAGTTGACGCGTTGGCGGCTGTTACCGTGCCATCTTTTTTAAACACAGGTTTAAGCGATGGTATTTTTTCAAACTTTACCGCTTTGGGTTCTTCATCTTCTGCAAATAAAATAATGTCGCCTTTTTTATCTTTTAACTCAACAGGGGTTATCTCCTGCAGGAACTTGCCCTCGCTTTGGGCTTTTTGCGCCCGGTTATAAGATTCAATAGCAAAAGCATCCTGCTCTTCGCGACTGATATTGCAATCAACGGCACACAGTTCGGCAGCCGAGCCCATGTGATAGTCGTTATAAACATCCCACAGGCCGTCTTTAACCAGTCCGTCGGTGATCTGTCCGTTACCTAAACGGTAGCCGTTGCGGGCTTTATCAAGGTAATAAGGTACATTACTCATGCTTTCCATACCACCGGCAACCACAATATCATTTTGGCCTATGGCAATGCTTTGAGCTGCCAGCATAATAGCTTTCATGCCCGATGCGCATACCTTATTAACAGTAGTTGCAGGCAGATATGGCAATCCCGCGAATATGGCTGCCTGTGTAGCCGGTGCCTGCCCCAAATTGGCCGACATTACGTTACCCATATAAACTTCCTGTATTTGATCTGGCTTTAACCCGGCTTTTTCAACCGCCGCTTTGATAACCTGCGCGCCCAATTGCGTAGCGCTGATGGCTGCTAAACTACCTCCAAAACTGCCAATAGGTGTGCGTGTGGCAGCTACTATTACTACTTCTTTCATGTGTCCCTCATTAAATCGGTGGGCAAATTTAGTGATTTTGTAATAAGTAAAAAGCTATGCATGCATAATAATTTACAAATGTGGATTTCTGCTATGTCTTTTTTTAAGAATCAGAATATGTGAAGAAAGGAAACATAATAAGGTGATTAGTTGAATGGAGATTGTATTATTTAAAATATGTATATCGTCGGTAAGTGAAAAGGGATGGACTTTGAAACGTAAAAGTGTGCCATGTTCTTTGCAAGTCCATTCGTATTCATGTAAGAATATAGATGGATCTTCAAATTTAGCGATAAATCCATCATTCATGATTAGCTTGACACTTTCCCAGTGACGGTTTGAAGTTGCTTTGCCAATAAGAGTATCAGGGTTATTGTATATCAATATTTCAGCTTTGCCAAAGGGTTCAAAATCATAACCAAATTTCCAACCGATGCCGGCCGCATACACATTGCCTTCCTCACGTCCTAAACCATCATAAACAAGTTTGCCATAGTTGAGGATATGATCAGTTAAAATATATTCGCCATTAATTATATCCTGCCTTACCATGAACAAGGCTTTTGTCTGTTTTAATTCCTGATATTCCATTAATCCTTTTTCTTTTTCACCCCTTTTTTACGGCCAAGCAAAGCCTGTTGCAGCAGGTATTCGATCTGGCCGTTGGTGCTTCTGAATTCCTCGGCGGCCCAAATTTCTATCTCCTTCAATACATCGGGGTTAATGCGTAGTATAAATGCTTTTTTCTCAGCCATATTATTATCCTGCCGCCGCTGCAGCCTTCGCTTGTTTTAATAAAATTAAATGTATGCCTACCAACGCTAACAAGGGTAAGGTTGGTACGCTTTTGAGTAAGTTAAGATCGATATTTACTTTAAAAGGTGTTCCCCAACTCCACAGCTTACTTTCAATATTAACTATATCTCCATATTGATCGCTTATCCAGGTATGGGTACGTGAGAGTATCTTTTTGTTTAAAAAGGTAGCTTCAAAGCCATTGTTCATACTGAGCGCTATCTTCCGCGACCACAATTCCGGGGTTATAGTACCTATGGTTTCCTTTTCAGGTTGTTCTATCAAAAGTATCCTGCTCATAAAACCTTTACGTTTTATGGTCCAGGTGCCTTGATCTGTTTCAATAACACATACTCTTTTTAACAAAGCCGTGTAGGTGAGCTTGCCATAACAAAACTGCCCATCTGTTAGTTCATACCAGGGACGGAAAAATCCATGCCGAAGCACAGATAGTTCATTTGTTCTTAACTGATCAAAGCTTCTAAACTGATCCATATTATCAATGGTATAAAGTACCAGTATTAACTACTGGGCTTACACTGCGGTCGCCGCAAAGTACAACCAGCAGGTTGCTCACCATGGCTGCCTTGCGCTCCTCGTCAAACTCTWCTATGTTTTTTTCTGATAATTTATTCAGCGCCATTTCAACCATACCTACAGCGCCTTCAACAATGAGCCGGCGGGCAGCTATAATAGCCGATGCTTGCTGTACCTGTAACATGGAGTGTGCAATTTCGGGTGCGTAAGCCAGGTGCGATATCCTTGCTTCCAATACCTCAATGCCGGCGCGGGCAAGGCGTTCGTTTAGTTCTTTTTCTAATAAAAGGCTTACCTGCTCGGCGCCGCCTCTAAGGGTAATATTGGCAGTTTCGTCTTCCAGGTTATCATAAGGGAAGGAGTTTGCCAAATGCCTTACCGCTGCCTCGCTTTGTATGTTTACGTATTGTATGTAATTTTCTACCGCGAATACCGCGCTCGCCGTATCTTTTATTTGCCATACAATTACGGCGGCAATTTCAATAGGGTTACCTATACTGTCGTTCACTTTAAGCTGCTGGYCGTTAAGGTTAAATGCCCTTAATGATACTTTCTTTTTTTGGTTGAATGGGTTCATCCAAAAAAAGCCGTCCTTTTTTATAGTACCCACATACTTACCAAAAAGCGTAAGCACTCTTGATTCATTAGGATTTACAATAATAAAGCCGGGGAGTACAAACAGAACACCTATGGCGCCAATAATTGTACCTAAAGGTTCCTGACCAAGCCCCATGCAAATAGCAGCGATAACTAATATTACAAGGAACAAAGCAAACACGGTAAAGCCAGAGGGCGGGTTGATGGTTTTTTCAGATTCCATAATTAAAATGATTTTAAATTGATATCATAAAGATATCAACTTTAAATTGATAAAAGCAAGAAAAACTGCATTTAACAGAAACTTATATTATTTTTGAATGGTTAATTAAATAAATGGCAAAACTATCTTCTTCGCGCCAAAAGGCTTTACTGCGCAAATATGCCCGGAATGTTAAGTTTTTGATGATGCTGCTAAGCATTGGCTTGATCGTGTTTTTTTTACCCAAGCAGGCAAAATTCAGTTATGAATATGAAAAGGGACGAATCTGGAACCAAAAGGACCTGATATCGCCATATAACTTTGCCATATTAAAAACTGCACAGGAAAATAAGAACGATCAAAAAGCAGCCAAAGAAAGTATAACGCCTATTTATCAGTTAGATCCTTCGGTCGAAAATCAACAGATAGAAGGCTTTAAGAACGATATAGAAATAAAATGGCATAATGCCGGTATCAACGACAGGCTTAAACCAAAGTATATTTCAATAGGTATTGATCTGTTGAAAGAAATATATGAAACAGGTATTTTAAAACTAAATGCCCAGTATCAGCTCAATTCAGAAAACTATCCTATAACTATTTTAAACAAAAATGTTGCCGGCGAAAAAAATACCAATGAGCTGTTTACCAGAGAAAAAGCCCTGGCTTATTGTGATAAAGTACTAAGTAAACGTACCGATGTAGATAAGGCCTTTCTGCTTGATCTGTTACAGAACAGGCTGCAAACCAATTTGAGTTATGATAATAATTTAACCTCAAGGCTGGTGAACGAGGTAATTGATGGGCTGTCCATAACCCGGGGTATGGTTCAAAAAGGCGAGGTGATAGTTTATAAGGGATCAGTTATAAATGATGATGTTTATCAAAAGCTTGAATCATACAAACAGGCATTTGAGGATAATGCCCGTACAAACGGTAACCGCACTCTGGTATTGCTGGGCCAGTTTTTTCTGGTTTCCATAGCCATTTCGCTGCTCATGATATTCCTTTACCTTTTCCGTAAGGATATTTATGAGGACAACCGTTTAGTGAGCTTAATATTACTGGTAGTTACAGCTATGCTGGCAAGCCTCTCGCTGGCTATAAAACTGCAGTTACCCAATTTATATTATATACCTTATTGTATAGTACCTATTATTATCCGCATTTTGTTTGATACCAGGCTTGCACTAAACATTCACCTGCTGGTGGTTTTAATCGCGGGCTTTTTTGTGCCAAACAGCTTTGAGTTTGCCTATTATGAGATCACTGCAGGTATGGTATCTATCTACAGTATTAAAAACCTGATCAGGCGCGAGCAGTTCCTGATATCGGCAGTTATTATCACCTTTACCTATTTTGTGGCTTTTTTGGGTATTACATTTATACGCGAAGGTACATTCCTGGATATTGACTGGATGGATTTTCTGCCATTTGTAGTGAGCGTACTGCTAACCCTGCTGGCTTATCCGCTTATTTATATTTTTGAGAAGATATTCGCCATTACATCAGATATTACGCTTATTGAGCTTACTAACACCAATGCGCCTTTATTGCGCGAACTGGCCTTTAACGCCCCGGGTACCTTCCAGCACTCCCTGCAGGTAGCTAACCTTGCCGAAAACGCCATATATACCATTGGTGGTAATGCCTTACTGGTAAGGGCAGGGGCCTTGTACCATGATATTGGTAAAATGGAAAACCCTTTGTTTTTTATCGAGAATCAAAGCTCGGGCTTTAACCCGCATGATAAGCTGCCTTACGAAGAGAGTGCCCAGATCATCATCAGGCACGTAAGTAAAGGTATTGAGATGGCCCGTAAAGCCAACCTGCCCGAAATTGTGATCGACTTTATACGTACCCACCATGGTAATACCAGGGTCGACTATTTTTACCAGTCGTCTTTAAAGAATTTCCCTGAAAAATTCATCAACGAAAACATTTTCAGGTATCCCGGACCTATCCCTTTTTCGAAAGAAGCGGGTGTTTTGATGCTCGCCGACTCGGTAGAAGCAGCCTCGCGCTCATTAAAAGAGCCTGATGAAGAATCAATAAGTATTTTGGTTGACAGGATAGTAAAATACAAGCTTGATCAGAACCAGCTGAAAGACAGTAATATAACCCTGAAAGATATAGAAACTATTAAAACAATTTTTAAGCGGATGCTGATGAGCATCTATCATGTGCGAATAGATTATTAAAAATAGAACTTTTTTTTTGACAGGAAAMATGAATTACTATATTTGCAATCCCGAAAAAAGGGGACAAGTTTAAAAAAAGGAGAGATGCCTGAGAGGCCGAAAGGATCAGTTTGCTAAACTGACGTACTGGAAACGGTACCGAGGGTTCGAATCCCTCTCTCTCCGCCAGCTTCTATTAGAACGCCAAAAGCCTGCAAATTTTGATTTGCAGGCTTCTTTGTTTATAGTAAGTAACGCCTATTTTGGGGTGTTCTAAATCTCATATTCCTCAAAAATATATTCGCTAAGCTTTGGGTGTTCCACCTATAATAACTTGCCTATATTTGTCAATGCTTTATGAAATTCATATATACCTGGGGGCTGGTTGTATTACAGAAAAATACAGCCACAAATATCCGGTGGGCGAAAGACATGCTTTTTTATTATATCTTAAGGCTGATATTAATTCTGAATATAATTTAATAGCAGCAGAAGATATTGTTATTAGTCTTGGTTTAAATGAGATCGAGTTTTCAAAAGTTGGAAAGTTGAGCCCAGAAAAAGTAAATGATGATGAAAAACGAGAATATTACAATAATGCCATGAAAACAGGTTCAACTTTAATTGTGTATTCTGATCCTATTTAATTGCTGTCTCTTAATAAATAAATACTTCTGATAATTGATAAAATTATAGAAATGTGTTCTAATCGGTTGCCTTTATCCCAGCGAAATTTCCCCCATGCTGGCGCACGCGTGCCGCGTGTGCTTTCATCAACAAGCTGTTCATATACATTAGGATCACACGCGACACGCGTGCGCCAGCATAGGCAAGTACCGAAATATTTGCAAACGTTTTTCATTTATTTTTATACCGACCTTCAAAAAAACAAAGACATTCGGTGTTGATGGACATTTTATAATAACCTTTCTAATCGAATATTCGCTGGTTCGGGCCCTGTCCGGAGCAAAACCAGATTACTTCGAATAATCCGCCTTTTTATTGTAATTTTAATAAATCCTTTGCCCAATGAAGCCTAACCTGTTGTTATTTTTATCTTGTCTGCTGCTTTTTGCTGCCTGTAAAAAGGATGGCAAAAAAGAACCGGTAACTTCAGAAATTACTATAGCCGGTACCGTGTACCCAACCATTAAAATAGGGCAGCAGGAGTGGACGGCGGTTAATTACGACGGGCCGGGCGGCGTGGCGGGCCATTTTTACGAACCCAACCCCAATTATAAGAAGTTTTATACCCAGGCTGATTTAGCGGGCTTAAAGCTGCCCGCTGGCTGGCGTATACCTACCGTTGCCGATTTTAATAAACTGATGAGCAATTTTACCACCCAAAAAGATACCGACGGCAACTTCGTAGTGGATTATGATAAAACGCTCGCGCTAAAGTCAACGTCGGAATGGGAAATTAGCTACCCTTCCGATAAGCAGGGAACAAACACTTCGGGGTTTAATGCTTACCCGGCGGGGTATTATGCCTACCCATATAACGAAACACCGGGAAACTTTGCAGTGTTTTTAACCGCCACGCCGCTGCCGCCGGCAAAAGTTAGCGTTCACGCCACTTATTATTCGTTTATTATAACTCGGCTGTATCCAAACTTTTCCAGTGATGATTACACCAGGTGTTCCAGTTGCTTTTTAGACAGGGAGCATAATACCGACACGCCAAAATCGGTGAGGTTTGTGCGGGATAATTAAAGGTTTACCCGCTACTTCAATTCGCTTAAAACATACATTTGATCTAACAACTGGTTCGTAAAACACCCAGTCTGGGATTGTCATTTTGGACAAGTCACGGCAAAACCGCACACCCATTGTAACGTTTTCGTACGGCAATCAGCAAGTTGTTATTTGTAAACTATTTATTTTCAATTAATTATACATTTGGCACGAAGTTTAAATGTTATGACAACATTTACCGTATCGTTTAAAAATATGCATTAGCCCGGTTTATTCAGATGAAACTTAAAGGTCGGATATTGGAGCTGGCGGTTAAAAAATTAGCCCGGGAAGCCACTGTTGAAGAATTAAGGGAACTGGATGATCTCCTGAACAAAGATCCTGATGCATCGGCAGTATTACGGCTGTTGCTGGCGAAATGGACAACCAACGAACAAGTGTCTAAAGAGGATACTGATCGCAATTTTGCAAAATTAATGGGGCGGATCAAAGCTGTTGAATCACATCAAATTCCGCAGACTGCTGCGTCAAACTATAAATGGCAACCCAAAAGAAAATTAATTACTCACTTTAAAAATGGAATAACCATGTTACAAACCTATTTTAAACTTGCTTGCCGCAATATAGTAAAGGACAAAGCTTATTCCCTTATTAACATAACCGGTTTGGCCATAGGCCTGGCATCGAGTATCCTGATCTTGCTTTGGGTACAAAATGAATTAAGTTACGACAAGTTCCATAAAAATGCCGGCCAGATTTATCGTATCACCGGCGATTGGGGTGATTATAAAGCCACGGTAAACGCGGAAGCTATGCCGGCCGGGTTAAAAGCAGCAATACCGGTTGTTAAAAATACCGTCAGGTTAAGCTTGAACTACACCGTGCTGCTTGAAGCAGGCAACAGGAAATTTGAAGAAAAACGCGTATTCTACGCCGACCCGAGTTTTATGGATGTATTTTCTTTTCCCCTGGTACAGGGTGATCGTGCTACGGCATTAAAAAAAGAGAATGGAGTTTTGATCACGCAGGAGATGGCCATTAAATACTTCGGGAACGAAAACCCGATCGGTAAGATCTTGCGAAAAGACAATAAAGAAAATGTGATGGTGACGGGCGTTTTGGCCAACGTTCCGGCCAATTCAGATCTGCAGTTTGATTTTATTCTGCCAATGGCTGTCTTGGAAAAAGCAAATAGAAATTCAAATGAAAATAAATGGGAGAACTTTAATTTTTACTCCTATATTCAATTAACGCAAAGTTTTGATCCTTCTGCTGCAAACTTAGCAGCGCTGGTAAAGCAAATGACGCAGCTATTTCATCAGCATAGTCCCATGCCGGTTGTGTTTGGTTTGCAGCTTTTAACCAAGATCCATCTGGCGCCTTCGAGAATGGGGGATCTTCCGGGCCACGGGAATGCGCAATATGTAAATATCTTTCTTATCACCGCTATTTTGATCCTTATCGTAGCCTGCATCAATTTTATGAACCTGGCAACCGCACGCTCGGCCCGGAGGGCCAAAGAAATTGGCTTGCGTAAAGTGGCAGGGGCCATACGCGGGCAGTTGATCCTCCAGTTTTTAAGCGAGGCTGTTTTTATTTCATTTCTTTCCTTGTTTCTTGCGCTTTGCATCGTCTGGTTATTTTTGCCAGTATTTAATGGATTAGCCGATAGACAACTGGTTATTCCTTTTTCAGATGCCAGTTTTTGGTTAGACTTTTTTGGCATTGCCTTATTAACCGGTTTGATCTCCGGCAGCTACCCGGCCCTATTTCTCTCTGGCTTTAACCCGGTTAAAGTACTCAAGGGAAACATAAGATCAATGGGCGGCAATTTGCTGTTCCGTAATGCCCTGGTCGTCATCCAGTTCACGGCATCTATTATATTGCTGGTAGGCACGGTGGTTATTTATAACCAGCTTAAATTCATCAAAGAACGTAACCCCGGCTTTGAAAAGGCCAACCTTTTATATATGCCTATCAAAGGCGACCTCTGGGGCAGGCAACAAGCCTTAAAAAATGAGTTAAAACAAGATCCGCTGACCAGTGATTTCGCTATCACCTCTGACCTGCCCACCGATCTTCGATCCGGAAATGGAAGTGCCGACTGGGAAGGCAAAGATCCCAACTTACATCTCGTTTACCAATTTATGGATGTCAATGAGGATTTTATTGATGTATTTAAACTGCAGCTGGCAAACGGGAGAAGCTTTTCGGGATCATTTCCTGCCGATTCCAATAATTTCATGGTCAACGAAAAAATGCTGGGCGTTATGGGCTTAAATGCCAGGACCGCGATTGGTAAGGCGTTTTCATTTACCGGAAGGAAGGGTACGATCGTTGGTGTCATCAAGGACTTTAATTTTAAACCGGTACAACAGGCCGTAGAGCCATTGATCCTGCGCTATAATAAGGACGGCGGTTTTGTAGTGGTCAGAACATTGTCCGGCAAAACCAACGCTACCATACAGGCGCTGTCAAAGATAAGCCGCAGGCTCAACCCGGCCTACCCTTTCAAATTCGATTTCCTTGATCAGGATTTGGCCAATCTTTACAAAGGAGAACAACAGATGGGTAACATCTTTAACCTTTTTGCTGTGCTCGGTATTTTCATATCATGCCTGGGGCTTTATGGCTTATCAGCATTTATGGCCGAGCAGCGTACAAAAGAGATCGGAGTACGTAAAGTATTAGGTGCATCAGTGTTAAACCTCGTCTATTTACTATCCTCCGGGATCACCAGGCTCATCCTGATCGCCATAGTTATAGCTGTCCCAATTTCCTGGTATGCGGTGAACAGTTGGTTAGCCGGTTTCGCATATCATATCAATGTGAGCTGGTCAGTGTTTTTCATGGCATCCCTGGCAGCTTTGGGAATTGCCTGGCTTACGGTTAGTTATGAATCTATAAAAGCCGCAATTGTTAATCCTATAAAGAGTTTAAGAACGGAATGATTGTAATATATCCATTTGTAGAGAAGATGGGAATATTATAAGGTTGCCATTCACTTCGCTAATATATTTTTAAACAAATAAAAGGCGCTGTAAACTAACTATTTACAGCGTTTCTGTTTCTGGGCCGAACTAAAATAAACCATCTGTTTCTATTTTACGAAAAGCACAATTTAAAATAAACCTTTTTTACCCTTAAAAGCACCTTTAAAAAAGCGGATTACACCCTATGCTGCCTTTTAACTAAAACACACATTTGTAGTGTAATACTAAAGCAGGTGGCATTACAATAGTTCTTTTTTGCAAATTTTAACCTCCAGTTAAACATAGTTTGTGCGTAATAATTAATTATGCTTTGTAATGGGGGTGATGCTCTTAATTCGTAATTAAATTAACCAGATAGTAAATTTCATAAAATATTGATAATTAGGCTAATATTTATTGAAGAAGCTATAATAATCATATATATTTACTAACCAATTTAAACCACTATTTAACTTATTAAACAAACCTAAACTTTATTACTATGGAACCTTACATTGGTGAGATCAAAATGTTTGCGGGCGATTTTGCCCCGCGTGGATGGGCGCTTTGCGACGGAAGATTATTACAAATTGGACAGTGGCAGGCATTATTTTCATTGATCCAAACTTATTATGGCGGCGATGGCGTATCAAATTTCGCTGTGCCAGATCTGCGTAGCCGTGCACCAATTCAGCAGGGACAGGGTAACAGCTTATCTCCATATTATCTTGGTCAAATGACAGGTTCAGAGTCTGTTGTTCTTTCAAAAGATCAGATGCCTGCTCACTCACACCTTATTAACGCCAATTCAACCGGCGCTAACCAGGTTTTACCAACCAGTTTTTACCCGTCGGCCCTTATCGATTCTGTTTCGGGTGAAAGTACAAGCCTGTATTCAGATGTTACGCCTGATGTTACTTTAAATGCAGGCACAGTATCAACAGTTGGAGGTACAACCGCGGTAAAATTAGTTCAGCCTGTTTTAGCTGTAAACTTCATTATTGCTCTTGAAGGTGTATATCCGCCAAGACCATAACCATTAATCTTGCCCCCGGCGCGGATATAGCAATCTGCACCGGATAAAGTAAAAATGTTACCCCTGTTTCTTATTTATTTAACCATAAATAAGGCAGGGGTAACACTATATCATAGCACTTTAGCTTACGAAAGAAACAAGCAGCCAGTTTGAAATATCCCTTTAACAGTTTAAGGACAAATAACCAAGCCTATCTACAACCGTCACTTGCTTAAATCCCCCAAAATGAAAAAACCTTTACCCCTTTTAACTAACCTGTTTAAAGTTAATCTTCGCAATCTTTTAACGGTCTTATTGCTTTTGTTTTTAGTTGGCATTGCCGCGCAAAGCCATGCACAGGTATATTATTTAACCAATGACGCCAATAAGGATACCAAATCGGCCGATGACGCGCTATACAGGGTTAAGGCGGATGGCTCTGAGGCAATCAGCCTGTTTTCAGGATTTGCCTATTCGCCCACGATACTGGAGATGGACATGCCTAACAACAGAGCATTTGTGTATGAAACATATTCGTTAACCCCGCCCACTGGCTTAAGCATAAAGGTAATTAATTTAAATACGGGTGCTGTAACAACAACCATCCCGGTTACATTAACGGGCAGGATACAATCAATAAAATATGATCCTGTTGGCAATTATATTTATTATGTGGTGCAGGATGGCTTACCATCAACAGCAACTGCAAATGACGCGCTTGTAAGGGTAAGGCCCGATGGCAGTGCCTCGACAACACTAATAACCGGCTTTTGTAAAAACCCATCTTTCCTTGCACTCGATATTGCCAACAACAGGGTATTTGTTTATGAAAACTTATTCGCCGACCATTCATTTATAACACTCAGTTTATCAGATTATACAGCCTCGGTAACCAGGGTATCGCCAACAACCGCTGCATCGGGATCTATGTTAGGCATCGATTGTGATTATGACCCTGCTACAGATTATATTTATTTTTTAACATCTAATAATACAGGTGTGGCAACTGCCAATGATGCGCTTTATAAGATGCGTTCTGACGGTACCGGCCAGGTTGCTATAAAGTCGTCAATTGCCAGTATTCCCCTATACCAGATGGCGCTTGATGCAGGTAACAACAAAGCGTATATTTATGACAACCTTTCAACCCACAGGGCAATATTCTCAGTTGATCTTACCACCGGCAATACAACAGAAGTACTCTCTGTTCAATCCTTGCCAGCAACTGGCGTTGCCCCCGGGCTTTGGGTGCCTAAACGTGCATTGCTTACAACAACAGCAGCCACCATTATATCGTCGGGCTCGGTAACAATTGGGGGCAATATAACCCGGAGCGACGTAGCGGTTACAGAAAGGGGAGTAGTTTATAGTTCTGTAAACGCATTGCCGGTTATAGGTACCGATGCCAAGCAGGTAATGGGTAGTGGTACAGGCACTTTTTCGGCAAGTATTACCGGCCTCAACCCTGTAGCAACTTATTATGCCCGGGCATACGCAACCAGTAGCGCCGGTATTTCGTACGGCGCTGTAAAAAGCTTTATAACTTTATCCAATGATGCCAATCTTACAAGTTTTGCACTCAGTTCCGGTACTTTAAGTCCGGTATTTGCACCGGATACAACCGCTTACACTGCAAATGTAACTTACAATGTAACTTCAATAACTGTTACCCCGGTGATTAAGCAGGCGAATGCCACAGCGAAGATTAATAACACAACTATTGCATCAGGTTCTGCATCCGGGGCGCTCAGTTTAAATCCGGGTAGTAATACCATTACAACTATCGTAACCGCACAGGATGGTTTCACCACCAAAACTTACACTACCACTATTACCAAGGACAAAACCCCTCAAACCATCACTTTCAATAGTATCCCCGCGGCAACCTATGGGGCGGCAGATTTTACTTTAGGAGCGGTAGCAAGTAGCACATTGCCGGTAACTTATACCAGCGATAATGACAATGTAGCCACAGTAACCAGTGCCGGCCTTGTGCATATTGTGGGCGCCGGTACTGTAAATATTACGGCAGCGCAGGGGGGCAATACTACGTACCTTGCAGCATCAAATGTTAGCCGGCAGCTAACTGTAAACAAAGCAGTATTAACCTATACTGCCGATGCCACATCGCGCGATTACGGCGCAGCCAACCCAACCTTTACGGGCTCTGTATCCGGCTTTGTGAATGGCGATACCCAGGCAACTGCCACTACCGGTACTATGGTTTTTATCTCGGCAGCCAATGCTACATCTCCTGTAACTACCAATAACACAACGGTTATTCAGTATGGGATTAGTGGGAGTGGATTAAGTGCTGCCAACTATAGCTTTGTACAGGCTACTGCAAATAATACTACCTTAACGCTTAATAAGATTGTTATTACTTATACTGCTCAACCAGCTACCAAGGTTTATGGCGCTGCAAATCCGGCATTTAACGCAGTGTTTACCGGCTTAGCCAACGGCCAGACTATTGACCAGGTACTCTCTTCTTTTTCGTACGCTACCACAGCTACAGTCAGCAGCCCTGTTGGCAGCTATCCGGTAACCGTAAACGGCTTAGATGCGCTCAACTATACCTTTACGCCAGCAGCCGCAAACGCTACCATATTTACCATAACCAAGTCCGATTTAACGTTTACTGCGCAGGCAGCCACCAAACATTATGGCGAGGCTAATCCTGCATTAAGCGGCGTCATAACGGGTTATGTCAACAATGAAACCGCTGCTACTACCTTGACAGGTGCGCCGGTTTATAACACCACAGCCAGCGCAACCAGCAGCGTTGGCAGTTACCCCATAACACTAAGCGGGGTAACAGCAGCCAATTATAACATAACAGCCGCTGCTGCTAACAATACAGCTTTAACCATCACCAAAAATACACTGAGCTATGTAGCCACGCCGGCAAGCCGTGCATTTAATACGGCCAACCCATCGGTAACTGGTACCGTAACCGGCTTTTTAAACGGCGATACCCAGGCATCAGCAACAACCGGTACGCTTAGTTTTAGCACGGCCGCTACATTAAGCACACCGGTAGGTACCTATGCCATCAATGGCTCGGGATTAAGCTCAGACAATTATACTATTGGGCAAGATGCTTCAAATGCTTCGGCGTTTTCGATATTCTTATCAACCAATGGTAATCTGAGTAGTTTATCTATCAGCGAGGGTACTTTGTCGCCTTCGTTTGCATCGGGTACCAATAATTATACGGCTACCGTTGCTACAGGTATTACTTCTTTGACAGTTACACCAGCTTTGTCTGATGTTAATGCAAGGGTGACCGTTGCCGGCAACCAGGTAACATCTGGCACGGCATCGGGCAGTATCTCCTTAAATGTTGGATCCAATACCATTCCTGTAAATGTAACCGCACAGGATGGCACCACCAGTAACCCTTATAATATTATAGTAACCCGTTTGCCATCTGCAGATGCTACGTTAAGCAGTTTCAGTATCAGCACAGGAGCGTTGCCGGCACCGGATGCGTACAATGTATATAGAACAAACGTAGGTAACACCGTAACCAGCTTTGACCTTACAGCCGTAGTTCATGAAGCAAATGCTACATTAATGGTAAACGGTACACCATTTACCTCAGGAACGCCGGTTACCCTGCCGCTAAGCTTAGGTGATAACACCTACAGTGTCGTAATCACCGCGCAGGACGGCACCACGCAAAATTACTATGGCCTGATTATTAACCGCGCCTTCTCATCAAATAACCTGCTGAACAGCCTGGCTGTGAGTGAAGGTTCGCTTAGTCCGGCTTTTGACAACGCTACGCTTAACTATACAGTGCAGGTGAGCAATGCAACCAAATCCATCGATATTACACCCACCTTTGATGCCACAGCTTACGGATCCCATGATGGCTTGCCTGCACCATCAGGGTCGCCTTTTACAAGCGCACTTGCTATAGGCGATAACCAGATACCTGTAACTGTAACGGCACAAAACGGAACACCAAGAGCCTACAATATAACCGTAACCAGGGCAACATCGACCGATGCCACATTAGCCAATTTGGGTATCATGACCACCATTTCGGGGCTTGATGTGCCTTTTGACAGTGGTACTTATACTTATAACACCACGGTAACCAGTGATGTAACCGCCTTCCACCTGAACCCTGTTGCTACAAACGATGGCTCGACGATAACCATTAACGGGACGCCTTTAAATACTGCTAACGGTAACGCCATCACGCTCCAATACTTTTCGGTAGCTGAACCTATGGAGATAGTAGTTACTGCCGGCGATGGAACGACCCAAAAAACCTACACCGTAAATGTAACCAGGAATTTCTCGACAAATAATTTGCTGCAAAGCTTAACGATGAACATCAACGGGACAATAACACCGCTAATCCMTGTATTTGATCCGGCAACGAATGATTATACGATGGTCATTAGTGATCCTACTGTAACCGGTATCATAATTGCGCCTGTGGCACAGGATAGTCGTGCCGAACTAAGGGTAGGCGGAGCGCCTGTAAACACAGGAGCATCAAAGTTTGTAGCCTTACAGGGTGGCGTGAATGTTATACCTGTAAATGTTTTCTCATTAGGTGGTGGTAACAATACCTATAATATTACCATCAATCGGGCATATTCATCAAATGCAGGTTTGATCAACGTTATCCTGTCAGGTAACGCGCAGTATTCTGCTATTATTAACCAGGTCGATAACAACCTTACTGCCAATATTCCTAATAATGTAACGGCTATCAGTCTTATCCCTAACGCATCTGACCCTGGCGGTACTGTTATTACGGTAAACGGTTATGCTATATCTGGTGGCGCATCTGGCAGCTTGCCGCTTGCCGTAGGTGATAACGTATTTACCGTAGGTATTACCGCGGCAGATAACTCTAATACACAATATTATACCGTACATGCTATAAGGCTGCCATTTACCGATGTTACGCTCAGTTCATTAACGGTAGATAAAGGCGCTCTTGCGCCCGCTTTTGCGCCGGGTACCACAAGTTATACTGTAGTTGTAGCCAGCAGTGATGATGCTATTACGGTTACACCGGTGGCTTCGGCAGCAGACGCAAGCGTAACAGCAGGCGGACAAACCATTGATGCTTCAAATCCTTCGTACACCAACAGTGGGCTTTTTGCAGGTAATCAGCGAATCACCGTCAGGGTAACCGCGCCCGATGGTGTGAACTTTACAAGTTACGCATTAAACGTGCTCCGTCCGTCTGTTAACCAGGCTTTCCTGGGTAATATTGTATTGAGCTCCGGGGCAATATCGCCTGCGTTTTCCCGAAACACTGTAAATTATACAGCAACGGTTGCAGGTAATGTATCGTCCGTCAACTTTACCCCGGCAACCGCCGAGGCAAACGCTACCATCACGGTGACCAATGCAGGTAATACCACGGTGATTAATTCGGGTACACCATCTGCGTTGATTCCGCTAAATACCGGTGCTAACCTGGTAACTACAACAATAACCTCGCAGGACGGTAGTACTACCAAAACATATACAGTAACTATAACCAGGGCAGTTGCATCTGCTGATGCTACTTTGGCTGGCCTTGGGTTAAATAACGGCTCCCTTAGTCCTGTATTTAGCAGTGGTAATAATACTTACCTGGCAAGTGTAACTAATGCGGTAAGTAATATAACTATAACTCCTTCGGCTGCAAATGCTGCTGCAACAATAGATATTGGCGGTACAACAGTTGCTACTGGTTCTGGTTTGAGCATTCCTTTAAACCTGGGCGATAATTTAATTAGTATTACCGTAACAGCCGCAGATGGCACTACAACCGAAACGTATACCGTAACAGTTAACAGGGCCGCACCATCTGCCGATGCAACATTGGCCGGTTTAAGTACAGACGCCGGCACAATTAGCCCAGTATTTGATACAAGTACAACCAGCTATACAGCTACGGTAGATAATGGTGTAAGTTCTATTACACTTTCTCCTGTTTCCAATAATCCCGATGCTATTATTTTGGTAAATGGTAACCAACCCGATGTGGCAAGCGGTACGTTTAATATCCCGCTAAATGAGGGTAGTAATGTGATAACAACGGTGGTTACCGCGCAAGATGGCACTACCAGTAAAACGTATACGTTAACAGTAACCAGGGCAGCTTCACTTTCTAATAATGCCAATATATCGGCAATAAGTCTAATATCGGCACCAATAGTGAGGATAGGTAAAACAAGTAATTATACTGCATCTGTAAGTTTTTCTGCAATTAGTGTACAGCAAAAAGTAACGTTGAGCGACAGCCATGCAACTGTTAAAGTTAATGGTGTAACCGCAATACCAGGGACACCTGTAACAGTGGCACTTAACGCGACAGGTGTTACAACTATTACAACTGTAGTAACAGCCGCAGATGGTATTACCACCCGTACTTACACCATAGCCGTGAGTAAGAATGGAACATCAAATGCAAACCTTGCATCGCTATCATTAAGCGGCGTGGTATTGAGCAGGGTAGGTAACACAAGTAATTATACCGCATCTGTAAGTTCATCTGCAATCAGTGTACAGCAAAAAGCAACATTGAGTGACAGTAATGCAACTTTTAAAGTTAATGGTGTAACTGAAACCTCAGGAACACCTACAACGGTGGCACTTAATGCTACAGGTGCTACAACTATTACAACTGTAGTGACAGCCGAAGATGGAGTAGCTACAAGAACATACTCTATAGTTGTAAACAGGGTTCCGTCATCAAATGCGAACCTTGCATCGCTATCTTTAAGCGGCTTGGTGTTGAGCAGGATAGGTAACACAGGTAATTACACCGCAGCTGTAAGTTTTTCGGCAGTTAGTGTACAGCAAACCGCAACGTTGAGTGACAGCCATGCAACTGTTAAAGTTAATGGTGTAACTACAGCATCAAAGACACCTGCAACAGTGGCGCTTAACGCGACAGGTACCACCGTTATTACCACTGTAGTAACAGCCGAAGATGGCATTACCACCCGTACTTACACCATAGCCGTGAGCAAGAGTGGAGCATCAAACGCTAACCTTGCATCGCTATCATTAAGCGGCGTGGTATTGAGCAGGATAGGTAACTCAGGTAATTACACCGCATCTGTAAGTTCTTCTGCAATTAGTGTACAGCAAAAAGCAACATTGAGCGACAGCCATGCCTCTTTTACAGTAAATAATATAGCTGCAACATCTGGCACACCTACAACAGTTGCGCTTAACACGACAGGTACTACCGTTATTACAACTGTAGTAACAGCCGAAGATGGAGTAACCACAAGAACATATACTATAGCTGTAAGCAAAGCTGCGTCATTAAATACGCTGGCTTTGCACACTTTTGATGCTGGTTATAATAGTACCGCTATTGCCCCAAAATCAAATGACTTAAACCATAGCGATGTGATCATCGTTCATCAGGCATTATCACCAAACGGTGATGGTATTAATGATTATCTTACTATTGATGGTATTGAAAATTATACTGATAACCATTTATCAATCATGAACTCGGGCGGTGGGCTGGTTTACGATGTCCGGAATTATGGTGTTAACGGTAAAGTGTTTGATGGTCATTCCAACAAGGGCGGTAACCTGCAAAAATCAGGTACCTATTATTATTCGCTTGAATATAAGGATGGTAATGAAACCAAACGCAAAACCGGGTATATCATACTTAAATATTAATAAACCCGCTACCGGTATCAATTACCGGTAGCAGGTTTTTCTGTTTTGATGGGCAATTAAATTAAAAAGGGTGAAATCAGCCTGGTAAACATGGGTATTTAGGTTGATATACACTATTGCCAAACCAATAAGTACACCTATAATTACTTTAGTTTTTTAGCTCTTAAAATAGTATCAATTTTCAATATAAACATTAAAAATAAAGGGATAGAAACGGGTATTTATGTTCAAAATAACAACAATTTTAAGTCTAAGTCTGCTGCTGGTATTAATTACCGGTAGCCGGGTTTTTGCCCAGCAACAGATTTATAATTACAGCCAATACGCCGACAACCTTACGTCGGTAAATTCGGCTTATTCAATGCTTGATAAAGCAGGTTCGGTGAGCGTGCTGGGGCGCAAGCAGTTTATAGGAATAGATGGAGCGCCAAGCAGCTTGATGTTTAATGCCAATTTTCCTATTGAATCAATTAATAGCGCGGCAGGGATTTATGTACTGAATGATCAGGCCGCTGTTGAGCACCAGATAGAGTTTAATGCGTTTTTTGCTAAAGGAATACAGTTAACCCAAACCAGCTACCTTGCCGTTGCTTTAAATGCGGGTATTCGCAACTATGTAGGTAATTACTCTCAGTTGGATGCATCAGACCCGCAGTTTATGAATGATGTGCGCGAAACAAAACCCAATATAGGTTTTGGAGTGATGTTATATAGCGCCCGCTACTACCTCGGCCTCTCGGTGCCTGAGTTTACTATCCGTAGTTTGGGTACAGCATCTGAACAGCAGGCCAATTACCTGCGCACGCACTATTACTTTACAGGTGCGTACCTGGCCGATGTGAGTGATGATGTAAAGTTTAAACCGGCAACACTGGTTTCCTATTTAAACGGATCGCCGGTTCTGGCAAATGTATCAGGTACATTATACCTGAAAGAGCAACTGGGCGTAGGGCTAAATTATCGTACCGATAAAAAAGCTGCGGCTATGCTATCGGTGATTGGCAAAGCATTCAGGGTAGGGTATAGTTATCAGTTTGGCACATCGTCAAATAACCTGGGTGGTATAAATATTAACACGCATGAGGTAAGTATAAGTTACAGGTTTGGCAATGTAACTGAAAATAAACTATTGTAAAGAAATATAACCAAAGTAGATATAACTAAAGCGAATTAATAGCAAGTAAAAACTGCTAAACGTGTAAACTATGCTTTAATATATAAGAATTTTATGTAACCGGCGGATACCGAAAAGCCTTAAAAGAGTAGGTAAAAATAAACCTAAACAAAAAATACAGTGGCATCTCCCATCACACAATTAACCCAGACCGAACAGCAGCACATGCTTTTTCTGTTCCTTCCTGTAAAAAAAGAATCATCAGAAAGTGTTAATGAAGCATTAACAACACTTAAAAACGCAGTAATACCCGGCGATGATATCCGCGCTTTAACAGGGGTACACTTTTTTATGTTTTATTACTTGCCGGCAGGTAAATCGGCCGGGCTTCCTATACCAAGCTTCGAGGCTATGGATGACAGGGGCTTATTTGTTGTACAGGCAATTTATGATGCTGATTTTGTGCCTTATATCAGCTCCTTTGTTGATAACCCCAAAATAGAATTTGGGCTCAACCTTGTATTAAGTGCAATGGATGAAACAGGTATTGTGAAACCTACCGACGGAACTTCGGCAGTCCGCATCCTTGAAAGAGGTGGGGTGAAGGATAATAAAGCCGCATTTAATTGTTTATTAATGCGGTATAATTTTTCTGATCCAACCATACCGGCGGCCACAACATCTGCACCGGGGCAAAAATTCATCCTTGGTTTTACCTTCCCGGGCTTAACCATAGGCAAAATATTAAAGAACTATCCCGATGCACAGGATCTGTGGCCTTCACCGGCAGTGCCTATTCATTTTGATCCATCAGTACCACCCGAAGAGTGTTAAATAATTGCCAGGCCCTGCTGAAATACGCTGGGCCTTATTTAAAATCTATTCTCCATGATGAACCTAAATCTGAATGATATTAATACCGTCGCTGAGCCTAAACTTGGCGATATACAAGGCTTAATACTGCGGGGGTATAATTTACCCTACGTTCGCTATATTGTGTTTAAAATAAATGATGTGGAAGGCGCACGGCTGTTTTGTAAAAAAATATTGCCTGGCAGTACCGAATTACTTAAGGTTACAACGGCCGCCCCCTGGAGAAATGGCCAAAAGCCGGATTATTGTTTAAATGTTGGTTTAACTGTTTTCGGCCTTAAAAAACTAATAGATCAGGATCAGTTTGAAACTGTGAATAACGATAGTTTGGAATTTTTTAAATGGTTTAAATCCGGAGCTGTCAAAACTGCTGGAAAAATTGGTGATAGCGACGATAGTGCACCCGCTTTATGGTGGAAAAGATCTGGCGGATGGCTGGCACCCCAGGATCCGGTTGCCGATGGATCAGACCTGCACGTACAGGTAAGCCTTTTTGCTCATGACAATGATAGCCTTAAAAGCTATTATCAAACCCTGTTAGGGATGATTCCCGCAGGTGCTAAAGGGGAGTCAATGACCCCGGTGTTTTTTAAAGATTCGGAACCATTACCTAAAGGTAACGATTATATTCATTTTGGCTATAAGGATAGCTTTTCGCAACCGAGATTAGCCAATGTGCCATGGAATACGGTGCAGGGGCGTTTATTATCGGGCAAAAGCCTTATTGACGATAGGAAGATTGTGCCGCTTGATAACTTTGTTATCAGTATAAAAAATTTCTCTGCTGACCCTCTTTCTCCTGCTTATGCCCCTAATCCGTTGTTAGAGAATGGGAGCTTTGCCGCATTTAGATTATTATATCAGGATGTAAAGGCTTTTAATAAGTTTATAAATAATCCCCCGGAAGGTGCAAGCCCTGAGTTGGTGGCCGCAAAAATGTGTGGTCGATGGTTTGACGGAACGCCGTTGGTGGTTTCGCCGGATAAACCAAACCCCGACCTGAAGGATTTTGATTATACAAATTTCAACTACATTAACCATACACCTAACCAGCAGGGTAAAGGCAATAATGACGACCTGGGGCGGTTATGCCCGTATGCTGCTCATATCAGGCGTACCAACCCAAGGGATGATACAAAGGTAACCGGAAATAAAAATGCTGATGGTACTCCATCTTATGCAGAGTCACGACGGATTATGCGCAGGGCAGGGCCTTATGGTCCCGATTATGTTGAAAACGAACCCGAAGGAATTCAAAGAGGATTAGCTGGCCTGTTTATTTGTGCCAATTTAAGTGAGCAGTTTGTGTTTATTATGGATTCGTGGATACGGCAGGGCGGTTTCAGGTCAGAGGATGACAGCCCCAATGCCAGTGGCTTCGATCCGCTATTTGGTCCGCCTAATAAAAGTATATCAGACTATAATGAATTTGATTACTTGCCTGGTAATCCTGGTGATTCCTATGTAGAAATGAAAGGCCTTGAGCGTTTTATCCGTACAGATGGCAGCTTACTCTTGTTTTTGCCGGGAATAAAAGCGCTCGAAGATCTGTCGAACGGTGTAATACCCATCCATCCTCAATCCAAATTATAAATCTAAATACCTTAACCATGAAAAGTACCCTATTATTTACGCATGATAACCGGCTGAAAGACCGGCCTGTTTCCTTCAAGGAGATAGATGAACAGGCGCTGCATGCCATAGTGCAGGCCGCTGTAAACGTTGAACTGTTTACTATTCCCTTGTACATGACCTCACTTTACTCCTTACAAGGAATGCATGAGATAAACAGTAAAGGAAACAATTTTTACGAAGGCCGTATCTGGCCGGGCATGGCGGCAACCGCCAAACCTCAAAAGGCTAATGAGAAAGCGTTTAATGCTGTTTTTAGTGTTTTTGTAGCCGAAATGCTGCACCTGCAAATTATATCAAACCTGGCCAAGGTAATTGGTTACGATCCTAAATTTACCTGCGAGCCCCTGCAGGACGAAGAAACGTATGCCTGGAAATGTTATGGCGATGATAAAACCATATTGCCACATATTCTTGATTTTGAGGATTGCATTGCGCCGTATAATCAGATAAAAGTTAAAACGGGAGCTATGAACGTGGAGCAATTGCACTTATTTTTGGCTATTGAGCAAACCGAGAACGATGCCGAAAAAGTTCTTAACCCTGAAAAAATATCAAAATACAGCGAAAAAGCACCTTTTGACAACTGGAAACCCGGCACTGATTTGCCCTGGTTTGGATCAATAGGGAACATGTACCTGCAATTGTGGAACTATCTTTCTATAACCTATACAGATGGCACAACCCTTTGGGATATTGTTTTTGAAAAAGGAAAAGTTGGTAGTGATCCCGCAGTACAAAAAGAGATATTTAATCCCGAAAGGATGGAGCCGAAACCACATCCCGATCCGCTTGATCCCGGATCTGACGAATACCCGGGTATAGCTACCAGTATCCAKAATACCGCATCGGAGGCAGCACTGCTTGATGCCATGAACATGATAAACGGCATTACCGACCAGGGAGAAGGCGGTGGCGTTATTAAAGAGATGCTGGATAGGATGAATAAAAGCAAAAGCGCCAATGAGCATATAAACCTTGATATTGTACAAGACCAGTTTAGGCCAAGCTGCCCGGTTTTACGCAACAAATATCCATCGTACACGGCCTCAGGTGCCGATGCGCCATCTGCCAAAGCCGATGCCCGTGATCAATTTGGAAAGATGGACCATTTTGAAACTTTTGCCTTTGTGCTTGGGTTGATAAAAGAAGGTGGCATTGTTACTTGGGATCAATGGCATGCACAGGGCAACTCCTGGACGGCTGAGTCATTACAAACCGCGGTTTATGATCCCGCGCATAACCCACAGTTGCCTGCCTCTGCCGATATAGCAGGAGCTTTAAACAGGCTGAAACTGAACGATACTGCAGAGGGAGCCAATTTTGATTTATTCAGCCGCGCATCAACAGGCGCTATTGCCGGTGTAACCAAGGTGCTGAATGATTATTTTAAGAATCCAAAAACCAAATTCCCTTACCCGTCTATGGGTGGTTCGGGCGACAGGATGTCAATCTGCTGGGCTATTTTTGGCAAGGCACCCAATATCGGCTTAGGTATATCCTCGCCGCTTGATCCGCCTATAGATCGTACCGAACATTTATATCATGCCTGCCAGGGCATGAGCCTGGATGATACGCTGAAAGACGATCCTGAAAAATGTGCGACAACCGGAGTATATCATACCTGCAAAGGATCAAATGACTGCAAGACAGAAGGTGGTTGCGGTTTTGTGCAGACAACAAAGGGCGGCGGAATTTGTGGAGTATCACTTGCTGCCTTTTACAAAACGCAGCCAGGCTGGCCCGAGGCTAATAACCTGCTTTTCAGTCCGCCGGCTGACAATGCCTGTAAGGCCTTAGGTGGTTGCGCGGTTCCAATATCGGCATCACAAATGTATCCCGAATTAAAAGAGGGCGATGAATATCGCATGCAGTTATATGATTTTGGCGACAAGCCCGGTTTTAACCCAAAATCGTTCGACGTACTTGATTACGAAAAAGGCGAACTGGTTTATGATGTGGCCTGGAAAGCATATCGCGCGGTTTTAGAGAAAAGAGGATTGCCAGTGCCCGAAAAACCAAAACCAAGCGATTTGCGTTTAGCATTTCCGCCATCAACCTAAAAAAACCATAACCCATGGATAACAATATTTTACCACGCCTTGGCCTTCCAAATTTGGGCCTTGGCGTGGGTTTACGTAACAAGCATTTTAATTATCTGCTGAATAACCCGGCCCAGGTGGATTGGTTCGAGATCATCAGCGAAAACTTTATGGATGATTTTGGCTTTGCCCGCCATGTGCTGATGCATGTACGCAAACAGGTGCCTGTGGTAATGCACGGGGTTTCGTTATCTGTTGGCAGTACCGATCCTATCAACTTTATATACCTTGAAAAGCTGAAGGCGCTGGCCGAAGCCATTGAGCCGGAATGGATCTCGGACCATTTATGCTGGACTGGTGTTGCTTATACCAATACGCACGATTTGCTGCCCATGCCCATGACCGAGGAAAGCCTTGCGCATGTTTGCGAACGGGTGATGCGGATACAGGACTATTTAAAAAGGCCGCTGATATTGGAAAATCCATCAACTTACCTGCAATTTAAGGCATCAACCATTCCTGAGTGGAGCTTTTTGTCGTCATTGACCACTACAACCGGCTGTGGTTTATTGCTTGATGTAAACAATGTGTTTGTATCAGCAACAAACCATGACTTTGATGCCCCTCATTATATCAATAATTTGCCGCATCAGCATATTGTACAAATGCACATTGCCGGCCCAACAGATTGCGGCGATCTGCTGATAGATACCCATGACCAGCCCGTACCGACTGAAGTTTGGAAATTGTATACGCAGGCGCAGCAATTAACCGGTGGTGTAAGCACCTTGTTGGAGTGGGATGCCAAAATACCCGATTACCCCGATTTGTTGCTTGAACTGTATAAAGCCCGCGAAGCTTTAAAAGGTAATATCCCCGTTCAGGGCGTTAATAAATCCGAACATCAGCCCGTATCAAATCCGGTTGATTTTCAATTACAGGCAGCAAATGGTTAAGGATCAAAAATTGGCATTATTACAAAACTGGCTCAAAACCGTAGTGATGACGCCGGGCCACCTGCCTCAAAAACTGGGGCAGGCAAGGCATTTGTATGCGCTGAGTGAAATGGATGTGGTAGCCAACGAGGGGAAAGCCTCCGTTTATACCCGTTTAAATGTGTACAGTTCGGGGTATTTAATGCGTCTGTTGGATTGCATGTATGCTGATTATCCCATCAGCAAAAAATTTATGGGTGATGAAGTGTTTGACAGTTTTGCCAAAGCTTACCTGCTTTATCATCCGTCCACATCGTTCACGTTATATGATCTGGGCAAGGCTTTTCCTTTGTTTTTAGCTAAAACAAAGCCGCAGGGTATGGTTGGTGATGACCTTCAGGATTTTATGGATCTCCCGGTAGCCTTAACCAAATTGGAAAGAGCCCGGCAGGAAGCCATACGCGCGCCAGGAACAGAAGATGATACTCAACGTGATGAAGGAATAAATATCCAGGATATTCTTTTCAATATTGTTAAAGTATCTGTTCCTGCTTGTTTGCAATTGCTGGAGCTGGAGTTTTCGATGATCCGTTTTTTTACAGCCATTTACCGGGGCGAGGATTATGAATTGCCATCGCCGCAGAAAACTTTTTTGGCCGTAAGTCGCAAAAATTATAAGGTAACCATGACCGAACTCACCGAAACGCAATATATTTTGCTCACGGTATGCCAAACAGAAGATAACCTTTACGATGCTATAACTGCTACCGCATCACTTTGTAAAGTGTCTGCATCAATACTTTTAGCCGACGTGTATCTCTGGATACCACTATTTCAGAAAAACGGATTAGTGGCTTGGAGTTAAATGGCTCCTATTATTACCATTAGAATCTCGAAAAAGTTATAGTAAATGTTTGAGCTTTTACCAAAAAGTGGTTGGTTGAGGTAACAAAGTATTCAAAATAATAAGATAGCCAATAATTTAATTAAAGCATATATTAGCTATTATTTACCTATATGCTTAAATACGCACTTAAAAAGACAGCGCTGTTGATCAGCCTGTCATTCGTTAGTTTTCTGGCATCTGCTCAAAAAGTAGCCGAGCCTCAAAACACATCTCCCGAATGGTCTAAACCTTATCAGTCATTTCAAATTGCAGGTAATCTGTACTATGTAGGCACCTATGACCTGGCCTGCTACCTCATAGTTACACCGCAGGGAAACATACTCATCAATACCGGGCTTGCTGCATCGGCGCCCATGATCAAAGCCAATATAGAAGCCTTAGGTTTTAAACTTACTGATACCAAAATTCTGTTAACAACGCAAGCTCATTTTGACCATATGGGTGCAATGGCAACCATAAAAAAATTAACGGGTGCCAAAATGATGGTGGATGAAAAAGATGCAGGTATAATGGCCGATGGCGGCAGTTCGGATTACGCCTTAGGGGGTAACGGCAGCACATATAAAGCGGTTAAGGCTGATCGCTTATTGCACAATGGCGATACGATAAAGTTAGGCAACATGCGCCTTGTTATGCTTCACCATCCCGGCCATACCAAAGGTTCCTGCAGCTTTCTGTTTGATGTAAAAGATGAACACAGGTCATATAGGGTACTCATAGCTAACATGCCTACCATAGTTACAGAAAAAAGTTTTTCAGCCATACCTGCATACCCTGATATCGCCAAAGATTATGCATACACGTTAGATGCTATGAAAAAACTAACATTCGATATCTGGCTTTCTTCACATGCCAGCCAGTTTGGGCTTCATACCAAACACAAGCCAGGTGATGCTTATAACCCGGCTGCCTTTATAGATAGAAAAGGATATGACGCGGAAATTAACGATTTGCAAAATCAATTTTCGAAGAAGGTTGAAGGCAAATAGCGCTAACAAGCAAATTTACAACCTATCTTCTATTAAAAATAAAAATTTTCTGCTGGAAGACATTAATTGAAAGTTTTTGAGGGCTATTAATCTATTTAATTTAAAAATAATTGGATAAAATCAATTTATAGGGCAATTTTTTATTCTTACTTTCTTTTATTTACTCCTGTTTAAACTTTAATTTAAGTTTTAAGTAAATAAAATAGATATTTTTAAATGTGATTTATCGATTTATCTGATTTGTTAAAAAAATAAAATCCAAAACTTAAATTTTATATTAATATGTGAAATTTATTGTATTTTTTTTGTGAGAAATCAACTTTTTTTCTTCTTGTAAAAAGATATTTTATAATTTATATTGATTAATTGATAAAAATATATGTATTTAATTGAAAAAAGTAAATAATTAACAGAGAATAAGTGAGGCTTTTTAAGAAAATACTAAAAAGATAGTAATTGTTTGTAAGGTAAATGCTACAAATTATATTGTGGGTGTTTAATTATTAACTAATAGCTGATCTTAAGTATGAAAAAAAGTTTCCTCAAAAACTTGATTGGGATTCTATTGGCCTTATTTTGCCAATATACTTAYGCCCAAAATCGAACCATTACTGGTACCGTAACCGCAAAAGATGATGGCTTACCTATTCCCGGGGTAAGCGTCAGCGTAAAGGGTTTACAAATAGGTACCCAAACCTCAGGTTCAGGTAAGTATTCTTTAAGTGTACCAGCAAAGGGAACCACGCTGGTATTCTCGTTTATTGGTTTTTCTAAAGTCGAAGTTCCTATTGAAAACAAAAGTGTAATTAATGTTTTAATGGGTTCTGATTTTAAGCAATTAAATGAAGTGGTGGTAACAGGTTCGGGTGTGGCAACCAGTAAGGCCAAATTGGCCATAGCGGTAGAATCTATAGCTGGTAAAAACCTGGCATCAACCCCGCAAGCCTCTATTGATCAGGCGTTGGTAGGGAAAATTGYCGGCGCGCAAATTTCCTCTACAGATGGAACACCTGGCGCCCGTACCAACATCATTCTTCGTGGTATCAATACGGTACAGGGAAGCACATCTCCAATGATCCTGTTGGATGGGGTTGAATCCAGGTCGACGGATATCAGTCTGCTTGATCAGTCAAGTATTGATCATATTGAGGTTGTACAGGGTGCGGCAGCATCTACCATTTATGGAGCCCAKGGAGCTAACGGTGTAATCCAGATATTTACTAAAAAGGGGCAAGGGAAAGTTAAAATAGACGTTTCCAGCAGTGTTTCGGCAAGTAATTATATCAATAACGGCAATGTACACCAGGCAAAGCTCAGCAGTTTTAAGACGGATGCATCAGGTAATTTTATTGACGACAGCGGCAACATCATTAAACTCGACGAAGATGGTACCTATCCCGGTATTACATGGGCATTTCCTTCTGGTAATGGAAACCCAACTGCAATGTCAAATCCATTAAACATTGCGCGTCAGCAATATGGCACCAACCTTAAATATTATGATCACCTTAAACAATTATTCCAAACGGCCTACACCCGGAGTAATAGTATCTCAGTGTCTGGCGGATCGGATAAAAGTGATTATGCTTTAAATATTTCTAACAATCACCAGCAAAGTAATATTGTTAGAAATGGGTATAATGACCGAACCAATTTAACTGCTAATATAGGCACCGAGTTATTTAAAGGTTTTACATTAAGGTCAATAACACAGCTGATATATACCAAAAATACGCTAAATCCATCTTTCGGCACAGGCGGTAATGCTATATTCAACGCGTTAAATGCTTCACCTTTTTATGATTTCAATCAAAAATTACCCGACGGAAATTATCCTTACTCCTTAAATTCAGGTACGGTGAGCGTTAATGGTAATAACCCGTTTTATAATTTACAATATGCAAGTAAAAAAGATAATCGGGTAGACATCATTGAGAACATACAAGCCGATTACAAGATCAATAAGTTTATTGAGCTGAGCGCGAAATATGGGATAAACTATACCCATCAGGATATCAATTACATTTATCAAAATCAATCGGGTAACGCAAACTCTAATGACCTGGAATCATGGGTTTCTTTAAATAACAACAGTGATAATACCGGTGAGGTTGATAAACAAAGTAACAATACAACTTTTCAGAATTTTAATGGATCGGCAACGATCAGAACTGACTTTGAAAAAGATTTTGACTTAAATGTTCCTATAACAACCAGTACATTATTACAGTATGATTATAGGAAAAACAATCTTAATCAGTTCCAAACTTACGGATATAGCCTGCCCAGCTACCCAATTTACAACTTTATTCAAACCAAAACTCAGCAGGTGCTGCAGGATTATACAGAACCCTTTGTAACCTACGGTTATGTAGTTAACCAAAAAATTGATATTGGTGAATATGGTGGTATTGGTGGTGGTTTCAGAAGCGATTATTCATCTGCCTTTGGCCAGGGTTCAAAACCATTCACATTTCCCAATGCCAACGCTTACATCAGACCGTCATCGTTTGATTTCTGGAAAAACGGCAGCCTGGGCAACAGGATACCTGAATTTAAACTAAGAGCGGCTTTTGGTAAAGCTGGGATACAGCCTAAACCTTTTGACAGATACCTCACTTTAGATCCTAAAAATGTGGGTAGCTCATTAACATTTGCTTTGCTAAATGCCCAAAAAAATCCAAACCTGAATGTGGAAGTATCAAGGGAGTTGGAGATAGGTACAGATATTGGGATCAAAGGATTTAACGGCAACTGGTTAAGCGATATTAATTTAAGCGTAACTTACTGGAACCGTAAAGGTACCAACTCCATTTTTGATGTTAGTATAGCGCCATCTACAGGTCCGCTAACGTTAAAAACAAATGCTATTGATCTGTCGTCAAATGGTATCCAGGCATCGCTAAATATCAGCGTGTTGAAAGCAAAAGATTTTAACTGGAATGTTACTACCAACTTTAGTCACCAAACATCAAAAATTGATAAAGTAGACGGACCAGGGATCATTTTAACGTCGGCAGCCGGAAGCACACAGGAGGTTTTGATTGCAGGATCAAAAATTGGTCAGATTTATGGTTATAAAGCACTGACAAGTCTTGACCAGAAAAACCTGGAAGGCGTTCCATATATCCAACCGGCAGATTATGGAAAATATGAAATAGTTGATGGCAGGGTAGTAGATAAAACTACCAAAGGGGTACAGTTTACCAATGAAGTATATTCATTAGGTGATCCAAACCCTAAATTCAACATGTCATTTATCAACAGCTTTAATTACAAACACCTTTCATTTGGTTTCCAGTTTGACTGGGTTCATGGCAGTCATTTATACAACCAAACCAAAGAGTGGATGTACCGTGATGGCATAAGCAGCGATTATGATAAACCGGTAACTATCGACGGCCAAACAGCGGCCTATACCGCTTATTACCGAAGCATATATGCAGATTATTTTGGCGCAAGGAATGGTCCGGCAAGAAATGGAACTAAAGACTATTTTTATGAAGATGCATCTTTCGTCAGATTGAGAAACCTTTCTGTAGGATATGATTTTACGTCGTTAATAGCTAACAAAGTCTTTAAAAGGGTATTGTTAACATTTGCCGCCCGTAATATTTTAACCTTCACCAAATACACCGGATTTGATCCTGAAGTTAGTTCAGGTACATCAAACTCTGCATATGACCGGGGAGTTGACAACAGTTCAACACCCAACAGTAAATCATATCAATTAGGATTAAGCCTTGGATTTTAATTGACCCTTAAATTAAAAAACATGAAAAAATATAAATATTTATCAATTTGTTTTGCAGCGATCATCCTGATAGGTGCATCATCCTGCAAGAAAGAGCTGGATGTGAAAAATCCTAACTCTCCAACATTGGAACAAGCCAAGGACGAACCGGGGATAATTTCGTTATCAACCGCAGCTGTTTATCTGAGTGGTTTTAATGGAAATAATCCTACCATTATTGCTAACCAAAATTGGCTTGGCGATAGTTACTTTTCGTTGGGGATTGGTTTCCATGAGCTATTAGGCGATAATATATCGGCCGAGGCATCTAACCAAAACATCAATGTGGTTAATCTGCCTGATTATGTAGTATTAGATGACGGAACCAAAATTACCAATACATCACCCTCCAAAAGTGTAATAAGGATAAGTAATGCCCGTGATAAAAAGCCCGCCAATATGTTTTATTACGAGTGGGCCTATATGTATTCCTTGAACAATGCCTGTAACCAGGTATTATCATTGGTTGAGGCTGTGAAATTTACTGGTGATGCGGCAACCAAAAAGAACACTATAAAAGCATGGGCTTATTGGTGGAAAGGCTTTGCCTATTCAAAAATTGGATCAATTTATTACGCAGGTATCATTGATAATACTGTAGGGATAGGCAATTCGTCGGCCCTGGTATCAACTTATGTTACCAGCGCGGCCATGATAACAGAGGCGAATAGAAACTTTGATGAGGCAAGCACATTATTAAGCGGTATTACAAATACTTCGGATTACAGTACAGTTTTAGGTAAATTATTGCCAGATTTTGTACAAACAGGTAAAGGTGGCATACTTACTCCGGATATGTGGATCCGTAATATTAATACGATGAAGGCCCGCAATTTATTAGCCAACAAAAGAGTAAGCGCAATGACCGCTACCGACTGGAATGCGGTTTTAACGTTGGCTAATGCTGGTATTAAATCAAGTGATTTTGTATTCACAGGTCGTACAACGGGTACTAATGGATTTTTCTCCGCGGGTGGCGGATCAGTTGCAGCCATGACAACCGGCTTGCCTAAATCAAGCACGTTTAAAGTTAGTGAAAGGTTAATTCAGGAATATGAACCGGGGGATAAAAGGCTTGCTGTTAATTTTTCTACAAACAAATATATTAACCAGGTTGGCGGATTTACTTTTAGCACCAGGTGGCAATTATTAGATGCTAATGGTGTTGATAAAGGCGGGGTAGCGGTTCTTAGTGATAAAACTCCGGGTAATTATGAGTTATTTATAGCCGGGAGTTACGAAGAAAACGAACTCATGAAAGCCGAAGCTTTAATAAATACGGGTAATATAGCAGCGGGTTTATTGAGCATTAATAATGTTAGAACTTACCAGGGGGCCGGATTGCCTGCTTTAAGTGGATCATTAAGCTTAACAGCTGCAAAAGAAGAGTTAAGAAAAGAGCGGCGGGTTGCCTTAGTGTTTAGAGGTGTTGCTTTCTATGATGCAAGGCGATTAGGGATTACCGATGACATATCTAAAGGTGGAGGACGTACAAATGCCGTGGTTCTGGGAGCCGACGGAGTTTTAAGTACTCACGCGACCATTAATTACAATTTCCTTGACTACTGGGATGTGCCGGCAGACGAGTTTGTTATCAATCCTCCTGCAGCAGGAAGCGCTCCAATCAAAAACCCCAATTGATTTGTTTCGTTCTTTATAATTTCAGTTAATACTGTTAGGGCCGTGCAAACAAATAGCACGGCCCTTTTTAAATATAAATTTTACACCATATGATTGATGTTCTACACCGCATCTGATAATGAAGTAAATGTAAAATCACGTATCCTCATAGGCGGTATTAATGCATTTTGAAATGATTCGCCGCTAACTGTGCGCTCTGGCTTTCCTAATGCATCCAGGTTGTTTAGCATAATTACCGGGCTCTCATTAAACCTGAAGTTTTTTATCGGGAATTTAATTTGTCCGTTTTCAATGTAAAAAGTACCATCGCGGGTAAGCCCTGTAAACAGCAGCGTTTGTGGGTCAACAGAACGGATGTACCAAAGTCGGGTAACCAATATTCCTTTTTCAGTTCCTTTGATGAGCTCTTCAAGGGTCGCATTACCGCCATCCATAATAATACTATCAGGGCTTGGTATTTGCTTTACGCCCTTTTTTTGGGCCCAGTAACGCGAATAGGTAAAGTTTTTGATCACTCCTTTTTCAATCCAGCTTCTTTTTTCCTGCGGACTGCCGTCGCTTGTCCAGCTACTGGTTGGCAGATCGGGGTGGGATGGATCAGAATAAATATTAACCCTTTCATCAACCATTTTTTCGCCCAGCTTGGTTTTACCATCGGGTTTGCTTAAAAAGCTGCGGCCTTCATCAGCGCTGCGTGCATCCAAACCACCATACAATTGTTCAAGCAGTACAATACCCGCGGCTGGTTCTAAAATTACGGTATACTTGCCGGGCTCAATGGCTTTGGCTCCTTTTGAACCAGCTGCTTTTTGAGCTGCTATTTTGGTAAATGCAAGCGTATCCAGTTTACTTACATCATTAAAACCTTTGGTTGAATAACCAGAACCCAGCCCGTCATCTGTGCGTAGTGTTACAGAAAAATTTACATCGGTTGAGGTATTATAGGCAAAAAGTCCGTGCGAGTTCATCATGGATGAAAACCTGGCGCTATTTTGCAAAAAGCCTGCCGCGTTAAGTTTATTGTCTTTAGCTATTTTTAAACTTTGCTCAACCATGGTTGTACGCTGGTTGGGAGTTATCGCGGCAGTTTCAGGTACAAATGTTTTTGACGGCGGGGCATAGGTTTGCGGTCCTAAAAACGGAACATATTCCGGGTTTTCGGGTGCCAGCTGTGCCAGTTCCTCTGAAAGGCGTACGGCTTTTTCTATTGATGCATCATCATATTCGTTAGTGGTGGTAACGCCCAATTTTTTACCAAATGCCGAAGAAATAACCAGGCTGGTTTGGCTTAAAACCCCGCTGGTTGAAACCGTATTACGGGCATAACGTATATTTCCGGAATCAGACCCGGTAAAATTAATTTCACATTCGTCGGCTTTTGAATAGCTGAGCGCCTTTTTTAAAATTGCCCGGCAATCATCTTCGCTTAATATGGCCATAATATTTTAAATTTTTCTTGCTGTATTAATTACATTAACTCCTTTAAAATGCGCGGTTGACGAACCATGAGACACAGCGCTTGACTGCGCCGGTTGCCCTTTGCCATCAAAAAATGATCCGCCTAAACGGTAATCACTTTGATCGCATACCGCGGCGCAGGAGTTCCAAAACTCCTGTGTATTTGATTGGTAGGCCACATCATTAAGCATACCCACAATTTTGCCATTCTTTATCTCGTAATAAAGTTGTCCGCTAAACTGAAAGTTATAACGCTGCTGATCAATAGAGAATGAGCTATCACCAATAATATAAATGCCTTTTTCTACATTTTTGATCATATCCGCAGGCGATAATGTGCTTTTGCCGGGTTGTAACGAGATATTTGGCATTCGCTGAAATTGTACATCCTGCCAGCTTTGCGCGTAACAACATCCCTGCGATTCTTTTAAGCCGATAATATGGGCCTGATCACGAATGGTTTGGTAATTAACCAATGTACCATCCTTAATAATATCCCATTTTTTGGCCTCTACGCCTTCATCATCATAGCCCACCGCACCTAATGATCCCGGTTGGGTTTTATCGGCTACAATGTTTACATTTTTACTGCCGAAATTAAACTTGCCTGATTTCCATTTATCCAATGTGAGGAAACTGGTACCGGCAAAGTTAGCCTCATAGCCCAAAACGCGGTCAAGCTCTGTTGGGTGACCAACAGATTCATGTATAGTTAACCATAAATGTGAAGGATCAAGAACAAGATCATACTTGCCTGCTTCAACTGATTTTGCCTTAAGCTTTTGCTCTGCCTGGGTGGCAGCGGCCCGGGCATCTTCCAGCATATCATACCGATCACGATAAAGCGTTGCAACCCCTTTTATTTTATCACTTTCGCGTGGTATAAGGTATTCGTACCCCATGCCGCGTGGTGCGCTCAGGGATTGCCTTGTTTCAAACTTTCCAGTTTTTGAATCAATTTTAGTTACCTCGAACAATGGCCATATGCGGTGTATATCCTGGTCAATGTATGAACCATCTGTTGATGCAAAATACTTTTGCTCGTTTACTAAAAACAGAATAGAATTTACATAATTAGCCCCGCCTTTCATCGCGGCATCATTTACTGAGAGTAATAGATCTGTTTTATCTTTTATCGGAACTTCGAACGCGTTTTTTTCAATCGGAGTTTTCCAGCTTACTTCACCAAAGCCTTTTTGAGCCACCAGCTGAACCGGATCTGTTTGGATCCGTGCATTCTCTTTAGCAATAGCTACGGCAAGTTCGGCTGCTTTGGCAATACTATCGTTATCTAATTTATCAGTTGCGGCAAAACCCCAGCAACCATTAGCAATAACGCGGATACCCATACCGTATGATTGGGTATCAACAATGTTTTGTACTTTGTTTTCGCGGGTTACTACAAACTGGTTTAAGTAACGGCCTATGCGTACATCGGTATAAGTAGCTCCCTTTGAACGGGCAGCATTTAATACCACATCGGCCATTTTCTTTTTTAAGGCAACGTCAACCGGTTGCAGGTTTGTGCCCGGTGTAATGGGTGAGCCAAAAACTGGTATCCTGCTTAGCATGGATGCACTGATGCCCATTCCGGTGAGGTAGAGGAAGTCTTTTCTTTTCAAGCTGTTAAGTATTATTTCCTAAATATAATAAGTACAGCTTTCAATTTAAAGCAAGGGCAAAAATATAGTTGATTGTTTACTAAAAATCACCCTAAAAGGGTGACTTCATCAGGAATTAAGGGCGTATATAATAATATTAACGCCAAACTTGGTATTATCCTCGGCCAGGAAACGCTTATTTCTAAAATCGTAATCCCATTCGCAGCCATAATCTTTGCTGCTGTATAAGACGCCAATGCGGCCATTAATTTCAATGGCTTTAAGGTAATCATGTACAAGATCATCGCCCCAGCCATTCAGTTCAAAACTGGTTGTGGGCGGCCCCTTGTCAAAGGAAAAAAAAGAGTGGTATATTTTGTGGTTATTAGGGATCTTTTTTAGTGCGGTTGGTCCAAAAAGCGAAGCCATCTGCGCTTCGAACGATTTGGCAAACAGCCCGTCAATATCGTGGTTGCAGTCATCGGCAAAAACAAAGCCCCCGTTTTCTACATATTTTTTAAAGTTGGCCCTTTCCTTAGTATCAAACTGAACCAGTTTATGCCCGCTCATATAACAAAACGGCGCCGAAAATATATCATCACTGCTTAAGGGGATAACTTTTTCCTGCTGCTCAATGGGGATGGTTGTATATTCAAGCAGGGAGTTAAGCAGATTTGATGGCATACGCTGATCGGTATCCCAATCGCCTGAGTGGTAACTTAACCTGGTAAATGTAAATTTTCCGTTAAAAGCCATCCTTGTTTAAAAACCTTAAAAGTAGTACAATATTTTATGCTGAAATCACTTTTGTTTGCGCAGCTTGTAATTTTTTGGATACTTTATTTAATTTTTAATAAAAAACTATGGTATTTAGTTAAAAGGGTAATATATTGTGAGTGTACATAATTAAGTAATAAGTTTACTCTTTGTTGCTTGAATGTTATGGTCAAATTAAATTATTAAAAATTGGAACTTACCGAAAATAACGTAAAAGCCTTGCTGGGCAAATTACCGCAGTTAAAAAGCGAGATACAAAAAGTAATTGTAGGTCAGGATGCCATTTTGGACGAATTGCTGGTTGCTTTTTTGGCTGGTGGGCACTGTTTACTGGAGGGGGTGCCGGGATTGGCCAAAACACTGATCGTTAAAACAATGTCGCAAGCCCTGCATTTATCGTTCAGGCGCATACAGTTTACCCCCGACCTGATGCCAACTGATATTATAGGCACCGAAATACTGGAGGAAGACCATGCTACAGGAAAGCGTTTCTTTAAATTTAATAAAGGGCCCTTGTTTGCCAATATTATACTGGCCGATGAAATTAACCGTACACCTCCAAAAACCCAGGCCGCTTTACTGGAAGCCATGCAAGAGTTTGAGGTAACCTACGGTGGACAAACATATCCTTTGGATAAGCCATTTTTTATCCTGGCAACACAAAATCCAATTGAACAAGCCGGTACGTATCCCTTGCCCGAGGCCCAGTTAGACAGGTTTTTACTGCTGATAAAAATAGGGTACCCAACCGAGCAGGAAGAATTTGAAGTATTAAACCGTACAACCGGCATAAAAAAAGCTGATGTTAAACCCGTAATTACCGCCGATGAAATTATACAGGCCCAGGCACTGGTACGTCAGGTAACTATAAGCGAGGATCTGGTAAAATACGTAAGCCAGCTGATCAGGGCTACCCGTCCGGATACTACTTCGGTGAATTATATTAAAGAATGGGTACGCTGGGGCGCAGGACCGCGGGCAGGGCAGGCCCTGATATTAACAGCCAAAGCCCGTGCTTTATTAAAAGGCAGGTACTCAGTATTAACAGAAGATATACATGCCATGGCCCCGGCAGTTTTAAGGCACCGCATACTGATGAACTTTAAGGCCGAGGCAGAAGGTATAACATCAGATAAGGTGACCGCCGAATTAATAAAGGTAGTAGAGCGAACGAAAGCTCTTGTCTGAGAATGTCTGAACCGGGATTTGTGGGATTAAATGATTAATGGGATTTCTTTTATCTGCAACTTTAAAAAATCAAGGTAATCCCTTAATCGTATAAATCCCGGTTCAGACAAATAAATCCTAATTCCCAAATCCGAAACGGCAAAGCCTTCTTGAGTACCATTAAAATAAAACAATAGCGAAAAATCAAAACATGCTTGACCCTAAAGTATTAATGACCATTAAAGATTTGCCTTTACTCGCCAAAACGGTGATTGATGGCTTTATGAATGGCTTTAATAAAAGCAAGGTAAAAGGACCTGGGCTCGAGTTTAGTCAGTACCGCAGTTATCAGCCTGGCGATGATCTGAGGTGGTTGGATTGGCGTATGTTTGCCCGGTCTGACAGGTATTATATCCGTGAATCAGAAATTGAGACCAGCATTTCAGTAAGGTTTTTGATTGATGCGAGCGCTTCGATGAATCATGACGATAAGGGCATCAAAAAGATAGATTATGCCCGTTTTCTTGCCGCGTCACTGGCCTGGCTATCCAATTTGCAGGGCGATTCTGTGGGGTTATATGTTTTTAGGGATGGTGGTTTATTTTCGCTGGCATCCAAACCCGATCCGCAGCATTTACAGCGGCTGTTATACCATTTACAACAGATAAATCCGGCAGGTACTTTTACTAAACCTGTGCACTATAAAGAATTGTTTGCAGGTACTGGCCGCAAGGAGCTTTTGGTATTTATAACAGATATGTACCAGGCCGAAGGGGAGATCAACAGGTTGCTTGATTCATTATCAGCCTTAAAACATGAAGTAGTAGTTTTTCATCTGATGGGTAAAAACGAACTTGATTTTGATTTTGGTGACTATTCAACACTGGAAGATCTTGAAACCGGCGAAACTATGGAAGTTAATACCAATGAGGCTGCCACATATAACCAAAAACTAAAGGATCACCTGGAGAACATCAGAATGCAGCTATTAGGGAAGCATGTTTTTTATCGGATGATAAGCACATCCCAGCCACTGGACGAGGCCTTACGCGATTTTTTGGCACAGAGAAATAAAGGTAAGTTTTAACCATAACTCAAAGAATGCAGTTTTTAAATCCCATATGGTTATTTGCAATTGCCGCATTAAGCATCCCGGTAATTATACACCTGTGGAATATAAAACCGGGTAAAACTTTAAAAGTAGGCAGCATAGCGCTCATGACATCGGCGGCTCAAAAAAGCAGTCGCAGTTTTAAATTGAACGATGTGCCTTTGTTCCTGCTGCGTTGTCTGCTCCTTACTTTACTGGCATTTTTATTGGCCATGCCGGTATGGCGGCAATATCTTTCGGCTACCAAAACAAAAGGCTGGCTGCTCATTCCCAAAGAAAGCATTAAGGAGGGTTATAATAAATTTAAACCCACCATTGACTCCCTCACCAAAGCTGGCTATGAATTTCACTACTTTAATAAGGGTTTTACCAAGGCCGATCTAAAACAGGTATTGACCGATTCTGCCGCGCAAACCAAACCCGAACCCACAAATTATTGGAGCTTAATAGTACAGTTAAACGATCAGCTTCCGGCTGCTGTGCCTGTATATTTATTCACATCAAATCAAGCAAAGCATTTTACGGGTAATAAGCCATCTGTATCATCAAATCTACATTGGCAAACCTATACACCTGCTGATTCGATAGATACCTGGATAGAAAGCGCGTGGTTCACCAATACTAATGCCATCAAGGTTGTTGAAGGTAACAGCAAGCCATCCGGAATTTATTTTACAAATTATAATATCCAATCGGGTGGCGGTGCTAATGCATTGTTTACCGTAAGTATAAACAACGGCAAGCCCGAAATAAGTTTAAAGAACGGCGATCAGAAAGCTATACCCATTGATACCAACAGCCAGCGCATCGCTATTTTTACCGATAAGCACAGCGTTGATGCTGCTTATCTGAAAGCAGCCCTGGTGGCAGTCAGTAATTTTAGCGGACATAAAACAGTTATTAAACAATACAGTGATGCCGGTCAGATACCTGCCGGGCAAAACTGGATCTTTTGGTTGTCAGAAAAACCGGTTGATGTTAATAGTTTAAAAAAGACTATAAATATCCTGAACTATGAGCCGGGTCAGGTAAACAATACGGCATCATGGATAAAAACAAATGGCGCGTTTTCGGTAGCAGGGCAACATCATCCCCCGGCTCTGTATAAACTGGTTAAGACAGAAGCCATCAGCTCGCAACCCGTTTGGCTTGATGGTTATGGCAATACTGTTTTAGATATACAGCAAAACCAGCATACCACCAGCTATCATTTTTATTCCCGCTTTAACCCCGCCTGGAATGAGCTGGTTTGGAGTGATGGGTTTCCGAAGCTGTTGTTAAAGCTGATGGCCGGTGAAAATAATAATGACCAAATGGCACGGCATGATCGCCGGGTAATGGATCAGCAACAATTGATGCCTTATATTATTCCGGCTGTAAAAAACACAGATGGTCATAAAATCACTATTCAAACAGATCTGACACATTATTTCTGGCTGGCATTGATTTTTGTATTTTTTGTAGAACGATGGCTGGCCCATAAAAATAAACTGGTTCCAAAACATGGCTAAGCAGGGAGGGGTATATAAAATAAGCGCTATACACCAATGGTATATTGGTTGCCAGTTAGCTGCAGATGTACTTTTTGCCGCAGCGATTTCCATTGCGGCAGGAGGTGTGTTGTTTTACCTGTTTTCGTTTTCAAAGCTTTGGATGGTGCTTGTATTTGTGATAAACTTGTTGGTTTTATTGCTTATTCGCAAGGTATGGACAGTTAGTTATCTATCCATTTCAGGTTTCCTCGACCAGCACTATCCCCAACTGGAAGAAAGCAGCGGATTAGTGTTAAAATCAGCCGGTGAACTGAACCTGCTTGAAACACTGCAGGTAGCAAAAGTAGAAGAACAGTTGCATCAGATACCGCTTTGGCACAGTTCTTTTTTCAGGCGTATAAAACTGGCTTTACTATTATTGATCATTGCTTTAGGCATAAATTGGGCAGCCGGCAAGTATGTTTTACAAAGTCATGCCGATAAAACTACGGGTGCATCAATCATTAAAACCACAATACCTGAAAAGGTATTACCACAAATAGCCGCTGTTGATATCACGATCAGTCCGCCTGGCTATACGGGCAAAGCGAAGAGAGAGCAAGATAAATTTACCTTGAATGTGGAAGATGGATCTACTGTAACCTGGAAAATATCAACCAATATTGCTGTTAACCGGGTATCCCTGTTGTTCAATGATAAAGCATCTGTGGCATTAAAGAGCCTGAACGCTGATAAAACCGAGTGGCAAACCCAAAAGGCAGTTACCCAAACCGGCTTTTACCAGGTGAGCGTGAATGGCAAACTTTCGGACTTGTACCAGGTGCAGGTTATCAAAGATCAGCCGCCTGTGATCCATATCAAAACGCCTAAGCAATACACCTATATTGATGCCGGCGAGGCACAAAAGGTAAATATCAATGCAACTGCCAATGATGATTATGGCGTTAGTAATGCCCTTATTTTTGCAACTGTAGCCAAGGGTAGTGGCGAAGCCGTTAAGTTTAAGGAATATAAACTTGATTTTTCTGCATCATTCAGCGGGCATCAATCTCAATACAATTTACAAAAAATGATCAGCCTGCCCGCTTTAAATATGGAGCCTGGCGATGAGCTTTACTTTTATATACAGGCTACGGATACCCACCAGCAGCAAAGCCGTACAGACGTTTACACTGTTTCTATACAGGATACTGCCCAACTGTTAAGTATGGACGGCATGCTCAGCGGGGTAAATCAAAAACCTGAATTTTTCAGGAGCGAGCGGCAGATCATCCTTGACACCGAAAAGCTGTTAAAAGAAAAGGATAGCATCAGTACCGATAAATTTAAAAGCAGAAGTAACGACCTTGGGGTTGATCAAAAACTGCTGCGTTTGCGTTACGGTAAGTTTTTGGGCGAGGAATCGGAATCGGATATTAACCCAGCCGATGGACAGGATGACCCGGTTGGTGATATTAAAAATTATGGCAACGCGAACGTGATCCTGGACAAATACACCGATAAACACGACAATGCCGAAGATGCGGAATTTTTTGACCCGGCTTTAAAGGCACAACTTAAGGCTACACTGACCGAAATGTGGAAAGCCGAACTGCAACTAAGGCTATATAAACCACAGGATGCTTTGCCTTTTGAATATAAGGCGCTACGCTTATTAAAGGACCTGCAGCAAAAATCAAGGATGTATGTGGCCAAAACTTCCTATAACCCGCCGCCTTTAAAATTAGATAAACGGTTGAGTGGAGACCTGTCAAAGATCAGCCAACCGGTGAATAAACAGGATATAAAACCGGGTGAGGATCAGTTTGAAAATCTTAAAAAAGCGGCAGGTGTTTTAGAGCAATTAAAGGTTAAGCCTCAAGCAAACAATGCTGATCTGCATGTACTTTCTCTGGCTAACCAGCAACTCAGTCTGCAAGCATCGGTTCAGCCGGGTATTTACTTACCGGCTTTAAGCGCCATGCGCAGGATCTTGTCAAACCAGAACAATATCAAACTAAATGATATAGCCCTGGTTGAAAAGGCCATCCAAAAAACATTGATGCCGGTTAAAAAAACACCAACGGCCACACAAGCCCCGGCAGATATGGGTTTATCGAATGATTATTACAAAAACCTTAACCATTTAAACAGATAGCTGCAGATGAACTGGAATAGCGTTGTTACCATCATTTGCATTTTAGTAGCGGCATTTGCCGTGTGGAAAGAGTATACGCGTAGCAACAAGTCGCGCTTAGGTTTGCGTATCATCGCGGTTATAGCAGTAGTAATTGCGCTGGCTTGTATTGCTTTACCGTTATCTTACCATACTGATATTACAAAACAGGATAAGAATGAAGCTGTATTAATAACCAGCGGTTTTAATAAAGATAGTTTGAATCATTATGCTGCCAAAAAGCTATTTACGTTAGACAGGAAAATAAAAAACATTGTCCCTAAAGCCGTTGCTCTACATAACCTGGATGAACTTGCTGCTGATTCCACCATTACGCAATTGCGTATTTTGGGTGATGGCCTTGATCAAGAAGATCTACGCGAGTTAAACCATTTACCTGTGATATTTTGTCCGCAGGCACCTAAAAAAGGTATTACTGCAATCAGTTGGAATGAAAAATTGAATACCGGGGATGAATTAGCTATTCAAGGCCGGTTTAAAAATTCATCTGCAAAAAAGGTAAAGCTTTTCCTTAAGGGGTTAAGTACAGTTTTGGATTCTGTTGTTATCGGTTCGGCAAGTACTACAGACTTTCAGTTAGCTACTACCCCTAAAAGCTCAGGTAAAATTGTTTACAGCTTAGTGGCGATGGTTGAGTCCGATACTCTTGAAAAGGAAAGCCTCCCTGTACAAATAGATCCTGTAAAACCTTTGAAAGTGTTGATGCTTACTGCATCTCCCGATTTTGAGGGCAGGTTTTTGAAAAACTGGCTTTCGGCTAATGGGTATGCCGTTGCTATACGCTCAGCCATTAGTAAAGAGAAATACAGTAAAGAGTTTATAAACCTGGAACAATTCCCGCTTGATCATCTTACTGCTCCTGTATTGGGTAAATTTGATGTATTAATTGGCGATCTGGTTGTGTTGAAGTCATTAAGAGGGGCAGAGGCAGCCGCGTTGCAGCAGGAAGTAACCCAAAAAGGATTAGGGATAATTGTTCGGGCCGATAGCACATTAAGATCAACCTCCTGGTTACAACGTGATTTTTCGTCAAATAGCATAGCTGTAAAAGAGCCCGCCCCGGTATCGCTCCTGCTGCAGGGCAAAACAGGAAGGACGGCCAAATTAAATGCCGGATTGGCGTACATTGATAGTCAAAACGGCACCCAACCATTAGTGAGTGATGAACGTGGGCACCTATTAGCCGGCAGTACATTGGCTGGTGCAGGCAAGATCATATTTACCCACCTAAATAATACCTTTAGCTGGATGCTGAGCGGTAATAAGCAGGATTATTCCAACCTGTGGTCTTTATTGATTAGCAAGGCATCCCGCAAAGTACAGGTAGCAGAAAACTGGAACGTACTATCAGCAGTGCCACCTGTATCAAACCCGGTTCAATTGCAACTTGAAAGTGCCGCTGCCCCGTCAGCAATCAAAGCAAACGACATTATTATACCTCCACAACAAAATAGTTTGATCCCCTTTGAATGGAAAGTCGGCTATCTGCCTCAAAGCACAGGCTGGCAAATGGTAAAGCAAAACAATGGCATACTAAACTGGTGGTATGTGTATAAAGATGATGAGTGGAGTGGTATCCGCACTCAAAAAAAGCAAACTGATACCAAAGCTTATATTGCGAAAAATGTAATTGTGAATAATGTAACGAAACAGATACATGAAAAAAGCACAATTGCTGTACCTAAAATATATTTTTATGTTTTGCTACTAATGGCGTGTGTGTTTCTGTGGGTCGAGGCTAAGTTTTTATAGAATGCATTTTCACAACTTCTGCAAATAGCAGAGAAATATAACAGCATAAAAAAGGAGGAACAAACTTTGAGAAGACGAGACTTTATTTATTTGACCGGTATCGGTGCCGGGGCATTAATGCTGCCCGATTTGAGTGCACTTGGTAAAACGATTGACCCTTTACAGGCGCTTGAAGGCGTTGATGTAAAAATTAAAAAAGAACTGGCAGATGTGGCTTTGAACACCGCCAAATCAAACGGCGCTACTTATGCCGATGTAAGGATTGGCCGTTACCTTAACCAGTTTGTAATAACCCGCGAAAACAAAGTGATAAACGTAGCCAATACCGAGTCGTACGGTATTGGGATCAGGGTTATTGCCAATGGTTGCTGGGGATTTGCAGCTACCAACGATGTAACCAAAGAAGGTATGGCCAAAACCGCCTTAAAAGCGGTTGCGGTAGCAAAAGCCAATGCTAAAATTGGCGGCGCGCCGGTGGAGCTTGCTCCTCAAAAAGGATATGGCGAAGTAAGCTGGAAAACACCTTTAACTAAAAACGCATTTGAGGTGCCTATAAAAGAAAAGGTAGATCTTTTGCTGAATGCCAATGGTATAGCCATGACAGGCGGCGCAAATTTTGTAAACTCCATGATGTTTGCGGTTAACGAGCAAAAGTATTTTGCATCGACAGATGGATCTTATATAGATCAGGATGTTCATCGTATTTACCCAAGTTTTACGGTTACTAAAATTGATCCAACGGCTGGTTCATTTGAAACCCGTCGCTCGTTAAGCTCGCCGGTTGGTATGGGTTATGAATACCTTGACCCGCTTGCCAGCGAAAAAGTTTTGGGTGTAACTACCCGCTACAAAAAGCGCTATGATATGCTGGAGGATATTAAATATGCTACCCAGCAGGCAGGCGATAAATTAAAAGCAAAATCGGTAGAGCCGGGTAAGTATGATCTTGTTCTTGATCCTTCGCATTTGTGGTTAACTATCCATGAATCTGTTGGTCACCCTACCGAGTTGGATCGTGTGTTGGGCTATGAGGCTAATTTCGCCGGTACCAGTTTCCTCACATTAGATAAATGGAAATCGGGCAAGTTTAATTTTGGCAGTAAGGCCGTGAATATTGTGGGCGATAAAACACAGGTCGGCTCATTGGGTGCTGTGGGTTATGATGATGAAGGTGTGCAGTGTAAAAAATGGGATATCATTAAAGATGGCATCCTGGTTAATTACCAGGCTATCCGTGATCAGGCGCATATCATCGGCCTAAATGAATCTCAGGGCTGCTGCTACTCGCAAAGCTGGCAGGATGTACAGTTTCAGCGCATGCCAAATGTTTCCCTGCAACCGGGTAAAACGCCATTAGCCGTTGACGATATGATAAAAAATGTTGAAAAAGGCGTTTACATTATTGGCGACGGCTCTTTCTCTATTGATCAGCAGCGTTATAATTTCCAGTTCGGCGGACAGCTTTTTTATGAGATAAAAGAAGGAAAAATTGTGGGCATGCTCAATGATGTGGCGTACCAGGCCAATACACAGGAGTTTTGGAACTCATGCGCACAGGTTTGTGATGAACGTGATTATCGTTTAGGCGGAGCCTTTAATGATGGTAAGGGTCAGCCAAGCCAATCGAGCGCGGTATCGCATGGTGCATCAACAGCATTGTTTAAGGGAGTTAATGTAATCAACACTAAAAGAAAGATCGGATAACAGAATTATGCCTATATTAAATAAAGAAGGAGCACAGGCTTTATTAAAGAAAGTGCTTGCCTATTCAAAAGCCGAAGAGTGCGAGGTAAGTGTTAATGGCAGCGAGGGTGGCAACATCAGGACTGCTTTAAACGCGGTATCAACAGCAGGCGATATAAGTATCATGAGTTTGGCTGTTACCTCTGTTTTTGGTAAAAAAGCAGGAACTGCCACTATCGATGAATTTGATGATGCAGCCCTGGAAAGGGTAGTGCGCCGTTCTGAAGAGTTGGCTCAATTAGCACCTGCCAATCCCGAATACATGCCGATGTTAGGTCCGCAGAATTTTCCTGATTCGATTACCTATAATGCGAATACTGCCGGCATGACGCCAGACAGCCGTGCCGAAATGATAGCTAAAAGCTTATCAGTTACCAAAGAAGCCAAACTAACCGCCGCCGGTTTCCTTGAAAATTCAACAAGCTTTAATGCCATGATGAATTCAAAAGGGTTGTTTGCCTACAATAAGGGTAATGATGTTACCTTTTCCGTAACCACCCGTAACGAGGCCGGTACCGCTTCGGGTTATGCCGCAAGAGGCTTTACTGATGTAAATAAGATGGATACTTTTACTGCAACTAAAATAGCGGCAGGTAAATGCCTTAGCTCGTCAGGAGCTAAAGCCATTGAGCCCGGCAAGTATACCGTAATATTGGAGCCGGTAGCGGCCACTTATATGATGGAAAATATGTTCCGTTTTGATGCCCGCACTGCGGAGGAGGGACGCAGCTTTTTGAGCAAAAAGGGTGGCGGCACCCGTTTGGGCGAGCAATTAATGGATCCCAAAGTTACCATTTACTCAGATCCGTTTAATCCAGACCTGCCCTCATCAACTTGGAGCGGCGACGGGTTGCCGCGCGAAAAAACTATGTGGATAGATAAGGGCGTAGTGAAAAATTTAAGCTACAGCCGTTACTGGGCCGATAAAAAGGGTGTAAAACCAATGCCCATCCCCGGTAACATCATAATGGAAGGCGGCGATGCCAGCATTGAAGACCTGATAAAAAGTACCGAAAGGGGTATCCTGGTATCACGCCTGTGGTATATCCGTATGGTTGATCCGCAATCATTATTACTTACCGGCCTTACCCGCGATGGTACGTTTTATATAGAAAACGGTAAGATCAAATTCCCGGTTAAAAACTTCCGCTTTAACGAAAGTCCGGTGATTATGCTGAACAACCTGGAAGCCCTCGGTAAACAGGAGCGCAGTATAAGTGTTGAAAGCTATCGCAGTTACCTGATACCGCCCATGAAAATCAGGGACTTTACCTTTAGCTCTTTATCAGACGCTGTTTAAACATATTTGATTATAAACATAGCGGAGAAGATTCGCAAAAAAAGGGTTGCTCAAGTAGAGCAACCCTTTTTACTTGCCTCTCATTTACGAATTGGGAATACCGTTTAAGGAAAGGGATTTCTAAAAATTATTAATGATTTCAAAGGTTTTGTCCGGCATGCCAATAGGTGCTCCCGGTGGCATCTCCAGTGCAGGCTCTGATTGGAACTTATCTGGTGATTTTTCAAATTCTTCAATCTTTAATAATCCAAAATAAAGGGAGGCTTTTTGCCTGATATCTGCACTGGCAAGTTTATTATTCATCCAGTCTTTCAGCTCGTGTATTTTTAAAAGTGTTTCACCACGAACGTTCTCGGCGGTATGTGTGTCTGCGGCCAGTTGTAGTAAATATTTAAGTGTTAGGTTGTTAATCAGTATTTGCAGTTCGCCTTTATAGCCAGCTACAACAGGCGCTTTCCAGGTTTTATCAATCAGCTTATCCAATACAGCAAACAGGCCAGGTTGGCTGCTATCGCGTGCCTGGTATTCAATCAGGCGCGCAGCACGTTCTTCGTCAAGCAAATAACCAAGAGTGGTTCCGGCTGCCGTTTCGGCTGCGGCTATTGGGTCAAATGTTGGCCCGGTATGTCCACCAAAAGTTTCAACACTTGCCGGGTAGCCCGTTGGGCGCGGCGGTATTTTTTTTATCAGCGCTTCGGGCAAAGCCAGTGCATCGGGAGTGATAGAGCTCATCATGGCATCAAAAGCGCGCCATTGTTCTGCCGGATCAACCATTTTAGTGGGTTCTTGTCCGTCATTTTTCAGGGCATGTGTAAAGTACAAGCCGCCTATAGATTTGGCAACTGCTTCCAGCTGATAGCGGTGTAACAGGTACATTGGTACAAGCACTTCTTCAAGAGTGGCCATGGGCGCATCCTGGCGGATAGCTTTTTCAGAGAAATTATCCAGTACATGTCTTCTGACCAGCATAAGCTTATTAAACTGATCAATTGGGTTTACACCATCATCCCACTGATTAGAAGCCGGATGGGCGCCTCCGCCAACATCTGGTATATACTTAAATCCCTCCTTCAAGGTTTCTTTCATGATCTTGTCAAGAGCAGCATTCTCATCGGTTCCCTTTGCGAAATCGGAATAACCCCATAGAATAGAACGTTTGTCCCATGTACCTATTCCTTTGGCATAAGCTTCAGAAAGGTCAATAGTACCATCCGATTTCATGGTAAATCTGGGGAAAGGATAGTCCATTACTGATGCCCGGTCATTGGGGCTGGCGGCAAAATTGTGTGTTAATCCAAGTGTGTGGCCTATTTCATGTGCCGATAGCTGCCTGATGCGGGCGAGTGCCATTTCTTCCATTTTTTTGGATACTGGTTTGCCATCCTCATACGGCTGCAACAAACCTTCGGCTATGAGGTAATCCTCGCGATGACGGTCGGAACCAAGGGTTACTACTCCTTTAATGATCTCACCAGTGCGTGGGTCAATATAGGATGATCCGTATGAAAACGCACGTTGCGGACTACCCGAGCGATTTACCCAGTTAACCATATTATAACGTATATCCATCGGATCGGCTCCTTCCGGCAGCTCTTTTACAATAAATGCGTTTTTATAACCTGCAGCCTCAAAGGCCTGGTTCCACCATGAACCACCCTCAATCAGCGCCTTTTTTATAATAGGCTGTGCGCCGCGGTCAATATAATAAACAATAGGTTCTACAGGTTCGCTGATAGCAGCAGATGGGTTTTTCTTCCGGAGCCTGTGTCGCCCGATGAATTTTTTAACAATAGGCTCTGACATGGGAGCTGCAAAATCCATGTACTGGAAAGCAAAAAAGCCCGAACGGGGATCAAACTTACGGGGCTCATAATTATTATCCGGCAGTTCAATAAAAGCCTGGTGCAGATTTACGGTAACGGCGGAGGGATCAGGGGCTATGCCCCAACTTCCCCGGCCACCGCCGCCGCCTGAACTACCTCCCGTAAAGGTGATCATAGCCTCAAACTCGCTGTTTTTTGGGAAATTTTTAGTGTTTTCCAGGTAAACTGCCGAGCGTGTTTCATCAATGTGATAGCCACCGCCTGCTGTTCCGCTGCGACCTGCTGTTGATGCTGCCTGTGCGCTGCCCGGATTGCCCCGGCCACTACCCAGTGCCTCACCAATATGCTGACTGTCGCGGATAAGAAAAGGAGTAAAGTCAATCAGTATCTTATTACCTTCAATAGCTGCAGGCGTAAAGCCAAAGATCACTGACTTTGCAAAGGCATTTTCTACATCTTTTTTTTCATCTGCATTGCCATTTACAGCACGATAATTATAATTGGGCTCTACCAAAAATACTTTTGCCGCAACTTTAATGAATTTGGTAATTACAGATGACGCCTGGCCACGTTCTGGCCCGCCATTGCCAACGCCATCAATTAATGAACTGAAATACAAAAACTCGGTATTGAATTTGTCTATTTCCAGGTATATCTTACCACTTTTCTCGTCGTAATAAAAATTAAAATAACCTTCAAACTTTTTTAGGTTCTGCGTCATGGACGAAATAGTTGGCACCTGGTTTGAACTTGCCCGTCCTTCGCCTGTAGCTTGCCGGTTTTGCGCATTTGCAGTCGATATAGAAGCTAAAATAATGCAAAAAAGTAATAAGAGTGGTTTCATACGGGTGTTTTTCCTGGGTTTTACGTGTAAGGTATGTTGTATTTTTAATTTGTGTATGGTAAACTTAATAATCATTTATATTTAATTAGATTTTTAATCTGATTATCAAATAATTGTTACAGTATTTGGGAATTTTTTAAATTAAAGAAATAAAAAGACGGAATATGTGGTGTTTTTTCGAGTTGAATCTGTTGATTTTGGTTGGTATACAGTTAATTATCTACATAACAGGCTTTGGTACAGTAAAT
>NZ_JBFUJG010000033.1:0-53386 GCF_056401495.1 Mucilaginibacter sp. P4_E8 | reverse complement strand
GCTGAAAGCAATGGCGATTCATATTCGTTTGAACGGCGTGAACCCGAACCGGTAAAAGAGGAACTGGAAATTGATGAAGTGCAGGATTGGGAGGACGAAGTAGATCATTTTGAGCAGGAAGAATTAATTGAACAGGTGCAGCCTGCAGCAACTGAAACAGAGCCTGCTGAAAATCATTCAGTTAACCATGACACGCCAGAGCCGGTTGCAGGTCAAACTGATGGCAATAATGCTAAAGCTGATAACGAGGATAGAGTGCTTACAATTAACCAAAAGATCTCGGCACTAAAGGCCGAAAAAGAAAAAAGCGCATCACTGCAAGCAAATATACTACCTATTACCGACCTTAAATCGGCTATAAACCTGAACGACAAATTATTGTATATAAAAGATCTTTTTAATGGCTACAGCCTGGCCTATAGTGAGGCCATTGAAATTGTGAACCGCTTTAACTCATTTGAAGAGGCCGAACGTTTTTTGAAAACTAATTACTTAGTAAAAAACAATTGGGAAAGTAAACCCGCAACAGTGGAAAAATTTTATGCTTTGCTGAAGCGGAGATATCCGAGTAGCTAAAGGCTAAAGKCTAAAACAACAAAAGCGGGCTTCATGCCCGCTTTTGTTGTTTTAATAAAAATGCGTCATTGCGAGGAACGAAGCAATCTCTATGCTATACAGAGCCCCTCTGCAAATCGGGGATTGCTTCGTTCCTCGCAATGACGCGGTTATTTATTATGCTGTATTTCTTAAATTAGCTCAAACTGTATTTCAACATTTTGTGGCTGCCTTGCTCCACAACCACGCCTTTATCAAGCACAATGATCTTGTCTGCATGGTTCAGGGTGCTTGAGCGGTGTGTAATCACGATCACGGTTTTGCGATCTGCTTTTAACATTTCGATCATCCTTTGTACGTATTTCTCAGATACCGAATCAAGTGATGAGGTTGCTTCATCAAGAATAAGTATCTCAGGATTGCGGTACAGGGCTCTGGCTATTGCTATACGTTGCCTTTGCCCACCCGATAATGAGGTTCCATTCTCGCCCAGGTAAGTTTGAAACCCTTTTGGTAACGCCTCTATAAAACCCATTATTCCCAGTTGCGAGGCTATGTCAATAATCTTTTGCATATCTGGCTCATCATCACCAACCGCTATATTATCAATAACATTGCCTGCAAACAGATCAATTTGTTGTGGTACAACCGATATTACCTGTCGCAACGACGAGTTCCTGATATATTTTAAATCATACTCCCCAATACGGACATTTCCTTTTTGTATCGGATAAATATTCTGGAGTATTGACATTAGGGTTGATTTGCCAGAACCGCTTTCGCCTACTATCGCCGTAAATTTGCCTTTCGGTATAATTAAGTTCAGATCCTCAAAAACAACAACCCTTGTTCCATACCTGAACGAAACGTTTTCAAAATGGATATCGCCTATTTTATCCGGACTAAGTTCAATTTGGTTTTCATCATTTTCACGCTCCAGATCCATAATTTCAAATAGCCTGTCGGCCGCAATTACCGCGTCCTGTACCGTTCTATTCATCCCGATCAATGAAGAAACCGGACCTGTAAAATAACCTATCAGGGTATAAAATGATAATAACTCGCCGGGGGTAATGGTATTATCCATAACAAAACCCGCCCCCACCCAAAGCAAAACAATAGTTAATAACCGGGAGATCAACTCTGACGAAGTTCCCGAAAAAACCGAATTCATATTTGACTGAAATCCGGTTTTCAATAGTTTTACAAACCTGACTTCGGTTTTCTCATTAGTATGATCTTCCAGACCAAAGCGTTTTATAGTACCTACCGCGTTTAAACTCTCCACCAATTGCGTTTCCAATTCGGCAGAGTCTTCCATTAGCTTCCGTTGCGCCTTTTTATTGAGTTTATCCGTTATAAAATAAATAGCTAAGTACAGCGGGATAACTGTTAACATGATGAGGGCCAGTTTCCAGTAATAGGTAAACATCATGATAAAAGAGAAAACCACGATGAATATGTTTACCAAAAAGTTAATACTTACATCATTCAAAAACGTTCTGATTTTTACGGCATCATTTATTCTTGAAATGATCTCGCCAACGCGCATTGTATCAAAAAACTGCTGCGGCAATCTTAACAAATGTTTGTAATATCCCAATATAAGCTGGGAATCAATCATTTGCCCGGTTTTTAAAGTAAATATGTTTTTTGCTGTGCCTATAAAAAGCTGCACCCCAAGAATAATGATCATGGCCACCCCCATCAGGTTAAGCAGGTTGTGATTGCCATCAACCAATATAAAGTCGACCAGTTTTTGTACAAATACAGAGGTCGACAAACCTAAAATGGTATATATAACCGCGCCAAACAGCGCCTGGATCAAAATACTTTTATGCGGCTTTACTAAGCTCCAGAAACGTCCCTGTATGGATTTTTTTTCGTTACCGGTTTGAAAATCCTCTGAGGGCAGCAATAATACCAACGTGCCGCTCCATTCTTTCTTAAATTCATCATGTGTTTTATGGTGTATTTGCCCGTCAAAGGGGTCCATAACCTCAATGAATTTGTTTGTGACTTTGTAAATCACTACATAGTGCTGCAAAATATCTTTAACAACTAAATGAGCAACCGCGGGTAAGGGTATTTTAAATAAACTATCAAAGGGCCCTTTTACCCCTTTGGCTTCATAACCTAATTTTTGGGCAGCCTCTACCATGCCCAAAACGTTGGTTCCCTTTTTATCAGTACCTGCAAGCTGCCTGATGCGGGCAACCGCGAGGTCTAATTTATAATGCGATGATATAGAAGCTAAACAAGCCGCGCCGCAATCCGTTATATCCCGTTGTTTTATTTTGATACTCATAGCTTTACTGTCCGCTTATATTGGGATTTACCCAATCATCTACCTTATCATACAATAATTGATATAAACTACGGTTGGTTACCTTAAAACGGGCGGTAAAATTCATACCTTTTTTTAAGTAGCCTTTATAACCGTTTTTTAGCTTCAGGTAATTTTGATCAAGGGTACATTTTACTTTAAATACCGGTTGGTTATTATTTACAATAATGATATCGTCAGAAATGTCGAGTACTTTGCCTAATACCAGGCCCCACTGATTGTAATTAAAAGCATCTATTTGAAACCGTACTTCCTGTCCTTTTTTTATCAACCCGATATCTTCAGGTCTGATATAACAAAAGGCGGTTAAATTAGCATCGGGTGATATTTCTCCAATTTTTTGATTGGCAAAAACATAGGCCCCATTCTGGATACCCGAAATATTTTGAACTGAGCCACTTATTGGCGCTTTCAATATGTATTGTCTTTTCTGTTCGTTTAGTTCTGCTTCCTGTCCGGTTAGCTGCCGAAACTCGTTCCTAAACCCGTTAGCCTCGGTTTGCCATTGTGTTTTATATTTTGCCAGCACCATTAAGTAAGCCGATTGGGCCTGGTCATATTCAAACTTATATTTTTCGTACTCAGATACAGTAAGCACTTTATTTTTATATAGTTCATTATAGCGGTTAAAGGTACTTGCAGCCTGCTTTTTTGCAATCGCGGCATTTTGCAGCTCCTGTGCAAATTGCTGCCATGAGGCATTATACTGGCCGGTTTGCAAATTAGGAGCAGCCGACCCGCGCTGGCTAATCCCAGCTAACAGTTCGTTTATGTCCTGCAAAAACTGCCTTATCTGGCTTTGGCGATTTTCGGCCAAAGCACTTTGTTGTTTTGGCAAAGCCGCATCTATAACTAAAATGGTATCGCCTTGCTTAATTTTTTGATTGTCGGTAAGTTTAAGGCTTATCAGCCTGCCGCTAACAGGAATGGTTAGCTCAGTTTTTTCAATAGACGACTGTAAAAGGCCCGATCCTTTCACACTAATAGGGGTTTTAACAAATGGCAGCGCCACAAAAGTTAACAATATAAACACCACAGTAACCAGGTATATCAATTGCGTTCGCCTGCTGATGCGCGAGCGGTAAACAATAGCGGTTGAGGAAATTGTTTCGGCAGAGTAATTATATAGAGCCATATGTTTTAAATATTAAAATAGCCGTTATCCTGAAATTCAGGATAACGGCTATCTCATAATTTTTCCTATAAGCCTTGAAGTAAATTTACAAGCCCGGTTAATAGGTCTGCAACCAATTTAAAAACTGGATCAAGATTTATATTGATAAGGATATCGCCGAAACCGCCGCCTTCAACATTGGTCATTTCGGTAGTATTCATTTCCTGAACACCAAGGCCTTCTAATTCTAACTTTTTCATGGTAGTGATTTTTTTATTTGTTAATTCCCGTACGCTGTTAAGGCCCTTCAGGATACGCCTTAATTAGCCGGATAATCTGGGTAAGTATTGATAAAACTTGTAAATTAAATAGCCGTTCTCCCTGTTGGGTTAACGGCTATTTAGCATGATTTTATTATAAGTTTTGAACAGCTTTAACAATAACGCCTAATTGTGCGCCAATGAAAGCAAAAGTTTCGCTCAGTGTTTTATTAACTTGAGAAAGAAGCGGGCTAAGATCTAAGCTTAAACCCAATAAACCGCCATTAACATTAGTCATTTCGGTAGTGTTCATTTCCTGAACACCAAGTTCTTTTAATTCTAAATTTTTCATAATAGTATTTTTGTTCATTAAGTCCTTACTCTGTTAAGGCTTTTCAGGATTCGCCTGTTGGCCAGCCATTTATTAATAGCAACACCATAAGTTAAGTACAACCGCAACCGGTTAAATCAGTTATGTTGATTTAGCGTATCTGCAAGAAACATGATCGTGGGAACTGCCTTGGGACTAATTAAATAAATTAGCTTAAAATTACGCCTACAAGCTTATTTAAAGTATAACCAAGGAAATTTACAGTGTTAGTTGCTAAAATGTTAACAGTAGCTCCAACTGTAGATACAGTATTAAAAAGCAGGTCGTTTAATATACCACCACCTTCAACTTTGGTCATTTCGGTAGTGTTCATTTCCTGAACACCAAGTTCTTTCAATTCTAAATTTTTCATAATAGTGATTTTTTGTTCGTTAATTCCCTTACTCTTTTAAAGGCTTTTCAGGATTCGCCTCGGTTCGGCCAAACACTTAAAACAAATATAATATATAACAATATATACTTAAATATCAGGTAATGGTGAGGGTTGGCTTTACGAGGGTTGGGAGATTAAAAACAAAGACCTCTTCTGTATAAAAGTGCCTTTTTAGACTAAAAAAGCACTTTTAATCAATCTTATTCAATTTATTCATTTTAATATCTTGCAATTTTACAGGCAATCTGAGTGAGTATTTAAATGAAAAAATACATGTAATATACATTTTAAAATGACCTTCACTAAACATAATTTATAATTAACACAATTGTTACAAAATCAATATATTAACTAAAAACACAATAAATTAATTAAAAACCACGTTAAAATTAACCAATTGGCAATTATAATTTCCAACAATATTTAATAATAATATTAATCTAACTCAATTTTAATAATATAATCTTATACATATATTGAAATAATTGCAAATAAGTAAGAATGCCTATAAGCACGGAAGTTATACTGGTAATAAATTACCTTATACCAAAGACGGTTGTCGGTCATTTCGTCTTAGTGTTCAGAAGAAATAAATTTCTATAAAAAAGTTGTCATTTCGATGAGCAGGGGTGGGTTGTGCGATAAGGGCGAAGAGAAATCTTATACATAATGCAAAGCTTCAATTGCAAATCGTATAAGATTTCTCCTCGTTCCTCGTCGAAATGACAACCTTTTTATTTCTTCCGAACACTTATGGTCATTTCATGAACTATGCCCTTTAAGCAATAGCAATGTTCATAAACTAAACAATCCCCATGCGGTTGGAGTCGAGCTTGATGAGTATGAATAATAGTATAGTAAAGCTAAGTAAAGACGATCCGCCATAGCTTATAAAGGGCAGTGGGATCCCTATTACAGGTACCAAACCTATGGTCATGCCTATATTAATAACCACGTGAAAAAACAGCACAGATGCCACCCCGTAGCCATATATACGCGAAAATGGGGACCGTTGCCTTTCGGCCAGATAAACCACCCTCAATATCAAAAACAGGAATAAACCTATTACCACTACTGAACCTGCAAAGCCCCACTCCTCGCCTATGGTGCAAAAAATAAAATCGGTACTTTGCTCAGGCACAAAGGCGTATTTGGTTTGTGTGCCGTGCAAATAACCCTTGCCCCATAGCTTACCAGAGCCAATGGCTATTTTTGATTGGTTTACGTTGTACCCCTTACCCCTTAAATCGGTAGTGATACCTAATAGTATATTTATACGCTCGGTTTGGTGAGGTTTTAAAACACTGGTGTAAATAAATTTAACGCAAAAAATAAACGTAATGGAAATAGCCAGGCCAACCAGCATGGTAAAAATAAATTTCCTGTTACGCTTAAATAAAAATATGATAAAAGCAGTTAACGCCGCCATTATCAAAATAATATAAAGCGGATTAAACAACAGGGTCACTATAAAAAGTATTATCAGCAAACCGGTCACTATCAGGAAATATGGCGATAACCCTTCACGATAAAGCACAAAGATAAGGGAGCAAAAAACCAGTGTTGATCCGGTATCAGGCTGCAGCATAATAAGCAGCATTGGGAAACCAATAATAGCTGCCGCGATTAAAAACGACTTTAATTCCGTAACCTTTATATTAACAGAACTTAAGTACCGTGCCAGCAGCAAACAGGTGGCAAACTTGGCAAACTCCGACGGCTGCAGCCTAAAACCCCCACCCATATTTATCCAGGCCTGGTTACCGCCTACGTTACGGCCCACAACCAACACCACAATCAGCAGCAGCACGGTTATTCCATAAAATGCAGGGGCTAGCGCCGTAAGAAACCGGCTCTCCAGTAAGAGTATAATAATGGCTACAACAATTGATACATTAATGTAGATGAACTGTTTACCATAATTGGTAGCAGTGTCAACAATACTGGGATGCTTATCATCAAACACAGCCGCATGAATATTAAACCAGCCTATAACGCACAAGGCCAGGTAAAGGAGCACCGTTAGCCAATCTACATTAAAAAAGAAACTGCGCTGGTTATTCATCTTATTTGCGTGCCTCCCTGCTGGCTAAAAGTTTAACAATGCTAATTGGCTTACCCTGGTTTAATACCGTTTTTATACCTGATGCTTTTTTTATAGAATCGGCCTTCGCTTTTCTTACGCTGTCCCTTCTTTGCTGTTTTTGCAAGTCATGCTGATAAATGCTCAGATCGGGCAGCAGGTTCATGTTCGTAAACCCCTCGGGGCTAATGCCCGATTCTCGTTTAGTTATTTCGCCTCTCAAATATTCTTCTATAATAAAGCTGGCTATAGGGGCAGCAAAATCACCTCCATCACCCGAGTTTTCAACCACTACCGCAATCGCGATCTTTGGATTTTCGCGGGGAGCAAAAGCTACAAACAACGAGTGATTTTTTCCGTGTGGATTTTGTGCTGTACCTGTTTTACCGCACATAATGATACCCGGTATTTTTGATCTCCGGGCTGTGGCATATCCGCCACCACCTTCAACCACATTTTGCATACCTTCAATCACCGGTTCAAAATATTGCGGATCGATCCCTACATTGTTTTTAACGGTATACTCCGACTTAATAATATTTTTATCGCCTATGCCTTTTATTAAATGGGGTTTGTAATAAAAGCCATGATTGGCAATTGTACATTCAATATTTGCAAGTTGCAATGGTGTGGCCTCCAGCTCGCCCTGGCCAATGGCCAATGAAAGTATAGTGCTTGAACGCCAATAGCCGGGCTTATACACATTATCATAATGTAACGCGGTAGGCACGTTACCCCTGCCCTCATTGGGGATATCAACATCAAGCCTGACACCAAAACCAAACTTAGTTACATTGGTACGCCAATCGGTAAATGTAGCGGAGGTATTTTTGGGGCCATGGTAGTTCATTAGTTTTTCAAACACCATGGCAAAATAACCATTACATGAGCCGGCTATAGCACTGCTCAAATTTACCAGTCCGTGCGGGTGGGTACATTTTGGTTTACCATGACCAGGCTGATAACTACCGGGACAAAAGTAAGTTGTTTGAGGGGTGATGATACCCTCCTGCAAAGCAATCAGCGCGCTAAGCGGCTTAAATGACGATCCAGGTGGATAATAAGCCTGAATAGGCCTTATAAAAAATGGCTTGTATGGGTTCTGATACATTTTGGCGGCATTGTTACCGCGCTCGCGGCCCACCATCAGGTTTGGATCATACGTGGGGCTGCTTACATAGCATAATATTTCGCCGGTTGATGGTTCAATGGCCACTATACTGCCTAATTTATTCTGCATCAGCTTTTCGCCAAGCTTTTGTAAACGGATATCAAGTGATGAGGTAAGCCGCTCGCCCGAGCGGGCTACGGTATCAAAGGCGCCATTGGCATAAGATCCTTTGGGTATGCCGCGCGAATCAACCATCATATTCTTTACCCCGCGCTGTCCGCGTAAAACATCTTCGTAGGCCTTTTCAACACCGGTAACGCCTATATAATCACCCGGGCGGTAATAACCTCCTGATCGTTTAATATCGCGGTCCTGCGCTTCACCAATAAAACCTAAAAATTGCGCCGCTACCGAATCGGGATAAGTGCGTACCGTACGGGGCTGCACATAAAACCCGGGAAACTCAAACAACCTTTCCTGGAACGATGCATATAACTGCACCGACAGTTGTTTTTCAAATATCGATTCACGGTTGGGTGAGTACTTTACAGCCTTGGCAAAGCGTTTATCAAAGCCTGCCTTATCAATACCTATTAATTTACAAAAAGCCAGCGTATCAAAAGGTTTTACCTCTTTAGGGTTAACCGTAATATCATATATGGGCTCGTTTTGTACCAGTATTTTGCCATTACGGTCAAGTATAGGGCCGCGGGCCGGGTATAATATAAAATTGCGGATAACATTCCTGCTGGCATACAGCGAATAACGGTCATCAACTATCTGGATATAGTAAAGCCTTGCCAGAAGCGTAAGGGTAATAATAATGAAAATACCGGTTACAACGTAGCGTCGTTCAAAAAACTTATTCATTTACGTTCTTTCCTTCTGAAAAATAGCAGTCCCGAAATCAGCATCAAAAATACTGTAAATAATGAACTCAAAACAACACGGCTTAGTGTGTATTGTAATTCAGAAAAACTAAAAACTTCTAAATTAAGCAGGAAAAAGTGATGAAAAAAGGTAAGTATCAGGGCATAAGTAAAAAACCATCTGAACCCCATAATACTCAATGTAGGTTCGGGTTCATTATCAAACCCATCTTTTTGTACGGTTATGCTTATAAATAGTATCCGTACCAGCGCCAGCACTACACAGGCCGCGGCATGTAAGCCCGGAGTATCATAAAATGCATCAATAGTTAAGCCTAATATAAATGATAATATAAACAATAATATATTGGGCACCTCAAAAGGCAACAGTAAAATAAACAATATATACAGGTATGGAGTGGCCAGGTTATAAAAGGTTATATTTTTCAATAAAAAAACCTGCATAAAAACCAAAACCAAAAACCTGATGGCGTTAACTAAGATGGCCCTACTCATTTTTGTTTTGTACGGCCTCCAGTCCCGTTTGTTCCTGGGCAAACTTATTGTTTACCACGTAAACATATTGCAGCTTACTAAAATCAACAGCAAGTGCTACTTCCACATTAAGCAATAACCCACCACCCTTGGCATGCAGGTTTGTTATTTTACCAAATGGTATACCGGTGGGGAAAAGCGAATATCCCGAAGTAACCACCTGCTCACCCAATTTTGGCTGGGCGTTATTTTGTATATCGATCAATAACCCTTTTGTAGCATCAAGATCGTTACCCCAAACAAATGAGCCAATTTCTTTATTATTAACCAGCATAGCACTAAACCTGGTGTTTTTATGCAGTACGGATTGAATAATGGCCAAATGGTCAGACACGTCTATTACCTGCCCCACTACGCCTGCTCCGCAAATAACCCCCATATCTTTAGCAATACCTTCTTTACTTCCCCTGTTTATGGTAATGTAATTACTGCGCTTGTTAATAGAATTATTGATCACTTTGGCTACAATATAGCTGTATTGTTGTTTGTAAATTGTATCTACCACTTTATGTTTTTCAACCGTATCAACATAGTAAGCTGATTTGAGCTGGCCCCGCAGGTTGGCATTTTCGCGGGCCAGGCTGTCATTTACTTCTTTTAACGACAAATACCCGTAAAGCTGACTAACCTGTGCGTACAAAGTACCGGTAACCTTGTTGGTGGAGATGATAAAAGTGGCTTTTTGAAAAGAATTGTATTTTACATAAATAAACAGGGAGCTCACCTCAAAAATCAGGAATAAAAAAAACGCGTTATACTTAGTGATAAATATCAAGAGGTTACGCATCGGCTTATTTATTGAATTATTGCATTACTGAATTATTGAATGAAGATGATATTAAAATCACTAACTCAATAATTCAGTAATTCAATAATTGTCACTATTGCATTAAAAATTTAAAATTACCTATGTTTTTAAGGGCGGTTCCTGTTCCGCGTACTACGGCGCGAAGCGGGTCTTCGGCTACGTGAACCGGCAGTTTTGTTTTGGCTGCCACACGTTTATCTAAACCACGCAGTAAAGCACCACCACCTGTTAAATAAATACCTGTTTGATAAATATCTGCCGATAGCTCGGGGGGAGTAATTTCCAATGCTTTTAAAATAGCTTCTTCAATCTTCGAAATCGATTTATCAAGGCAATGCGCAATTTCGGTATAAGATACCATGATCTGTTTTGGCACACCGGTCATCAGGTCACGACCCTGAACGGCAAAATCAGCCGGTGGATCTGCCAATTCAGGCAATGCGGCACCTACTTCTATTTTAATTTTTTCGGCAGTACGGTCACCAATCATGATGTTGTGCTGACGGCGGATATATTGTACAATATCAGAGTCGAAGTTATCACCCGCCACGCGGATAGACTGGTCGCAAACAATACCTGATAAGGCGATAACCGCAATTTCGGTTGTACCACCACCAATATCAATGATCATGTTACCCATAGGCTCTTCTACATCAATACCAATACCTACTGCGGCAGCCATTGGCTCATGTATCAGGTAAACTTCTTTAGCGCCCGCGATCTCGGCCGAGTCGCGCACGGCACGTTTCTCCACCTCGGTAATACCCGATGGGATACAGATCACCATGCGTAGCGAAGGGAAGAACCAGCCTTTACCCTGGTTAATCATTTTGATCATACCACGTATCATATGCTCAGCAGCATTAAAGTCGGCAATTACACCATCTTTAAGCGGGCGAACAGTACGGATATTATCATGTGTTTTACCTTCCATTTGCATGGCCTGCCTACCAATGGCGATAACTTTATTGGTAGTTCTGTCGAACGCCACGATAGACGGTTCATCGACAACAACTTTATCATTATGTATGATGAGGGTATTTGCGGTACCTAAATCGATAGCAATTTCTTGTGTAAAAAAGTTAAATAGACCCATTTAATGTTTATTTCGAAATAATCTGCAAAGTTTATAAAAATACGCTTAATAAAACCAGATAGTTGCAATTAAAAGCGTTAAAATATCACATTTATTGTACTGGGCTGTAGTTTTTGAATTGATTTGGGTGATTAAGTAATATCAGGCCGATGGAGTTAAAAAACATTATTACCAAAACTCACTTTATCCCTCGCTTACTAATTTAACACCATCAACAATTCACTCCATCAGCCCAATCAACCTAAAAAAATTAATGTTTAAAATGACGAACACCTGTAGTAACCATCGAAATGTTTTTTTCGTTGCACATGGCTACAGACAGTTTATCATTTATTGATCCGCCGGGTTGCAGTATGGCCGTTATGCCAGCCTCGGCAGCAAGTTCGGCACAATCAGGAAACGGGAAAAAAGCATCAGATGCCATTACCGCGCCTTTAAGATCAAAACCAAAGCTATGGGCTTTTATAACAGCCTGCCTTAAAGAGTCAACCCTTGATGTTTGGCCAACACCGCTGGCCATTAACTGACCATTTTTGGCAAATACAATGGTATTTGATTTGGTGTGCTTTACTACTTTGTTAGCAAAAAACAGGTCATGCAATTCGTGCTCAGTTGGTTGCCTGTTGGTAACCGGGGTCATTTGCGACGGACCTTCAATAACATCATCCTTATCCTGCTCAATAACGCCGTTCAATAATGTTTTGAACTGTTTTGTTGGCAAGGCAACAGGCTGACGAACCAAAATAATACGGTTCTTTTTTTCCTGTAGTATACTTACAGCCTCATCGGTATAAGCAGGCGCTATCAGCACCTCATAAAATATTTTACTGATCTCGGTTGCAGTTTCCGCATCAATCTCGTCGTTAGCGATGATCACCCCACCAAAGGCCGAAACCGGGTCGCAGGCCAGGGCATCTATCCAGGCTTCTTTAATAAAAGAGCGTGAGGCTATACCACAGGCGTTAGTATGTTTTAATATGGCGATGGTTGGTTCGGTAAACTCATCAATAAGGGCAACGGCGGCATCCACATCAACCAGATTGTTGTAAGAAAGTTCTTTTCCATGCAACTTGGTGAACATAGCATCCAGATCGCCGTAGAAAACACCTTTTTGGTGCGGGTTTTCGCCGTAACGTAAGGTTTGGCTGCTTTGTATGCTTTGTTTAAAAACAGGCAGCGGGTCTTCCTGGTTAAAATACTGAAATATGGCGCTATCGTAATGTGATGATATATTGAACGCTTTGTGCGCAAATGAGCGGCGTTGGTTAATAGTAGTAGCGCCATCCTGCGTTTTCAGGATATTTTCAAGTGTTCCGTAATCATTTTTTGAAGCAACGATCACTACATCTTTAAAATTCTTAGCTGCCGCGCGGATCAGGGAAATGCCACCAATATCGATCTTCTCGATCACATCTTCTTCGGCCGCTCCTGACTTTACTGTTTCTTCAAAAGGGTAAAGATCTACAATCACCAGGTCAATTTCAGGGATCTCATATTGTGCCAGTTGCTGTTCATCGCCATCATAGCTCCTGCGGGCCAATATACCACCAAACACTTTGGGGTGCAGCGTTTTAACACGTCCGCCCAGGATAGATGGATATGAAGTAAGGTCTTCCACAGCTATTACATCAACGCCTAAATTGCGGATAAAAGTTTCGGTGCCACCGGTTGAATAGATATTAATACCAAGGCGGTTTAACTCAAGAATGATAGGCTCTAAATTATCTTTATAGTAAACAGAAATTAAAGCGTTTTTTATTTGAACAGACTGGCTCATGTACAGTGATTTTTTGAGCCGCAAAGGTAGTGATATTTAGTTAATTGATTAATTTTTTCTGAAGGAAAATAGTCGATGGTCGATAGCCCATAGTACATGGCTTAAGATTATTCGTTTTCTATTTTCACCATAAAGTATGATCTATGGACTATGGACCATCGACTATGGACTTTCCGACTAATTAACTAACTTCACCGCCCGAAATCATATACTCAATTTATGAAATTATTAGAAGGAAAAACAGCGCTTATCACCGGTGCATCAAAAGGGATAGGCCGTAAAATAGCAGAAAAGTTTGCCGAGCATGGCGCCAATGTGGCTTTCACCTATTTATCATCTGTAGAAAAAGGCCAGGCCCTGGAGCAGGAACTGCAAAGCTTTGGCACCAAAGTAAAAGGCTACCGCTCTGATGCTTCCAAATTTGATGAAGCCGAAAAATTGATCAATGACATTGTAGCCGATTTTGGCACCTTACATATAGTGGTTAACAACGCCGGTATCACCAAAGATGGTTTGCTGATGCGTATGACCGAAGAACAATGGGATTCTGTTTTAGAGGTGAACCTGAAATCAATCTTTAATGTTACCAAGGCAGCCTCCAAGATCATGATGAAGAACCGCAACGGCGTGTTCATCAACATGAGCTCGGTTGTGGGTGTACAGGGTAATGCCGGTCAGGCTAATTACGCGGCTTCAAAGGCTGGTATTATCGGTTTCTCCAAATCAATAGCGAAAGAGCTTGGTTCTCGTAACATACGTACCAACGTAGTTGCCCCGGGCTTTATCAAAACCGAAATGACCGAGGTGCTTGACCCCAAAGTGGTTGAAGGCTGGGAGGCTGGTATCCCGCTTAAACGCGCCGGTCAGCCTGAAGATGTGGCCAACGCCTGCGTTTTCCTGGCATCAGACATGGCTACCTACATTACCGGGCAGGTTATCCCTGTTGATGGCGGGATGTTGTAAAATCCACCATTGTCATCCTGAACTTGTTTCAGGATCTCTCAGGACAAGTCATCAACCTGCTGCAGACTTTGCATGTGGGATGCCGAAACAAGTAGGCACGACTTACCTACTATAAGAAGACTTACGAAGTTTTAAAAACTTCGTAAGTCTCAAACCACACCGCGTCATTGCTCCTGTCCTCTCAATGACGTTTTTTTTATTCCCCTCATTTCACAATAATTTCGCATTTTGCAGGTGAACGTAAAACGTACTGCGTAAAAACTTATAACAAGAATGTTTTCACTAACATGGGGTTCAGTTTCGGGGTGGTGGGTGCCTGTTTGTATTATACTGGGGATACTGTATGCCTGGCTGCTGTACCGGCAACCGGTTAGTCTGGGTAAAAACTTCAGGTTGGGGCTGGCTGCTATCCGCGCTGTTGCGGTGTTTATTATTGCTATGTTATTGGTTTCGCCATTGGTAAAAACGGCGAAGTATTCTCCGCAAAAGCCACTGGTACTAATTGCTCAGGATAATTCATCATCCATCAATACTTTTAAACCTACCGGTTTTAATGCAGCCCAGCTGGTAAACAACCTATCCAAACTAAAACAGGAACTTGGAGATAAGTATGATGTGCAGGAATTTAATTTTAGTAAAGACCTAAGCAATGGCCTTTCTGATCAGTTCAACGGCAAGCAAACCGATATTGCAAACGCTTTGCATCAGCTTAACAACCGCTTTGTAAACCAGAATATTGGCGCTTTGATATTAGCTACCGATGGTTTATACAACCAGGGTAACGACCCGCAATATGAGGCAAAAAACATCAAAACCAGCATTTATACCATTGCCCTGGGCGATACCATTGCCAAACGCGACTTGCTGATAGGTAACGTAAACTATAACAAAACCGCCTTTTTAGGTAATGATTTTGAGATAGAGGTTTTGGCCGCGGCTTATCAAAGCAAAGGCGAAAACATGCGCCTGACTGTTACTGAAGATGGCAAACAGGTTTATACCCAAACCATATCGGTAGCTACCGGTGATTTAAGAAGACTTGTCCCCATTAAGCTAACTGCCGATAAAAAAGGGTTAAGGAAATATAACATCAGTATTGTTCCTATAAAAAATGAGTTGTCAACTCAAAACAATACCGAAACTATTTATGTGGATGTGCTGGATGCGAGGCAAAAAGTTTTAGTGTTGTACCAGAGCGCGCACCCTGATATTACCGTCATTAAGCAGGCTATTGAAACCAATAAGAACTTTGAGGTAAAAACCAGTCTGCTATCTGATATGACCAGCATTAAACTTGCCGATTATAGTCTGATCATATTATATCAAACTCCTGCGGCAAGTTCTGCCGCGGTAAAAAGCTTCATCACCAAAGGCAAAACACCTGTTTGGTATATACTGGGTTCGCAAACCGATCTGCAGGCTTTTAATGCCGAGCAGAATAATGTAAAGATCAGCGCCGGGCGTACAGAATCGCAGGAAGTATTTGCATTGCCCGAGGCTGGCTTTTCGGCTTTTACTTTGTCTGATTCATCCCGCAAAAAAATCGCGATGCTGCCCCCCTTGCTGGCTCCGTTTGGCAACTACGGAACATCAGCCAATACCTCGGTTTTATTAAAACAAAAAATAGGCGCTGTTGCTACTACTTACCCTTTACTGGCTTTTAGTGATGAGGCCGGTAGGCGTACGGCCGTATTAACCGGCGAGGGCCTGTGGCGCTGGCAACTGGCCGAGTACCAGAACTATGGCAACCGTAATGCCACCGACGAACTGCTGAGCCAAACTGTACAGTATTTAACCGCCAATGCCAATCGCCAGCGTTTTAGGGTGTACCCTGCCCGTAATATTTTTGACGAAGGCGAAAATGTAATACTCAACGCCGAACTTTATAATGATGCCCTTGAGCTGATCAACACGCCCGATGTAAAGATCAACCTGAAAAACCAGGCAGGAAAAAACTACAGCTTCCTGTTTACCCGCATCGGTCAAAGTTATCAGTTGGATGCAGGTACCCTACCTGTTGGCGAATACAACTACACTGCAACCACCCAAAACGGCCCGCAGCAATTTAAAGCCAGCGGACAACTTACCGTAAAACCCCTTAACCTGGAAACCAGCCAAAGTGCGGCCAATCATCAATTGCTAAATACTATTGCCAAACAAAGCGACGGTAAAATGTTATACCCCGCGCAGATCAGCCAGCTTGCTGATATGATCCGCAAGAACGACAATATTAAAACCGTGGTTTATGAAGACAAACATTACAGCGATATCATCGATGTAAAATGGCTGTTCGTGTTGATATTATTGTTGCTGAGTGGCGAGTGGTTTTTAAGGAAGCGTGAAGGGGAAGTTTAGGAAGGGTAAGAATCAAGAAATAAGAGACAAGAATCAGGAGGATAATATTTAAGGAAAAGCCTAGGTATGTGCGATTCCCTCCCAACGGGAGGGTGTAGGGAGGGGTTTGATAAAGCAAAATTAAAATGGCCAAAAAGATCATCCCATACAACCCGGCTCTAAAAGCTTTAGCCCGAAAGCTCCGTAAAAACATGACCGATGGAGAACTATTGTTATGGGATGAATTGAAAAACGACAAACTACTTGGTTTTGATTTTGACCGCCAGCGTTTTATTGATAATTATATAGTCGATTTTTATTGCAAAGATTTAATGTTAGCCATTGAAATTGATGGGATGTCGCATAATTATCAAGAAGCTTTTAATAAGGATGAGTTGAGACAGCAGAAATTAGAAAGCTTTGGAATACAGTTTTTGCGTTTTTCAGAATCAGAAATGAAAACAGATATGTTTAATGTGATGAGGACTATTGAGACTACGATTATTGAACTTATAAAAGGTGACCCGGCTATTAAACTACCCGAGGGGTTTGATAAAGATTTGCTTAAATAGCTTATTAGAACAGTTGGCTAAACCCCTCCCTGCACCCTCCCGTTGGGAGGGAATCGCACTTGGGCCAGGCTTTTTCTTAAAAATCTGGTATCACAAAAAAAGCGACAAGTTTTAAACCTATCGCTTTTACAAATATCTTGTTTCCTGATTCTAAAAGTCTTGTCTCTATTCCCTATTTATCCTTTTTAGCAGGTACTATTACAAAAACATCTTCATTATCTTTTTTCATGAGATACTTTTCGCGGGCAAACTTTTCGAGTTTTTGGGGATTCGAGGTTAGTTCGTCAAGCTCCTTGGTAACCTGGTCGGTTTCTTTTTTATAAAAATCACGCTCCTGCTTTAGCTTATTTACCTGCTTGCGATATTCGTATTGAGAGAACAGATCGTTCTTATCAAAAAAAATCATCCACACTAAAAAAGCCATGGTAACCAGAAAGAATTTGTTCTTTAAGAGGTTAATGAGGCGTTTCATTGATATGGGCTCTGTGAATTTCATTTAAAACTATTTAAAAAATTTGAGAGGCACAAATATGCTTATTAACTTATTAACAACGTAGTTTATTGTCAGGAATAATGATTTGGGGTAAAATAACGCTCCCCGGTAACTATGAAAGCTACCGGGTACGCTACTGGGGTATAAACAACCTATCGGTTAACTGCCAGATCTGCCTGGGCTGATGTTGATACTGTTGAATTAGCTAACAACTTATTTATGTACTGGGTACATAATTCTTTTGAGTTATAGCTATTCATTTCGTTATACAGTTTTATAATGTTGTTTTTATACAACCCGTTGGTCATAACTTCTTCTACTGCATTACGAATAGCCTCTGGAGTTGGGGTTTCAGTATTAAGGTTTATACCATAGTTAAGATAGCCAATGCGTGCACATATTTCGCTTTTTCCCTCGTGTACTCCGGCAGCTACCATTGGCAATTGATTGCTTACACTTAGTAATGAGCCGCCGTAGCCACCATTTGTAACGTACACATTAACATAAGGCATTACATCATTAAAAGGAATGTAGTCTTCTATGATAATATTGTTTGCGTTATATTTTTCTTTAAGCTGCTGTGTATTGCTGCCGGCGGTGGTAGCAATAACTAATACATCAGTATCTTTAAAAGCTTCCAGCGTTGGTTCGGTTAATTTGGTAGTATTCTTTTCAACTGTACCCTGTGTTACCAGTATAATTTTTTTGTAATGATTAAGGCGCTCATCAAACCAGCAATTGTGCTCTTTAACTTCGGGCTGATAAGGTAACAAGGCGCCTATAAAACGCACATTATCGCCCATTTCGCGTTGATAATCAAAACCCGGCGAACCTATTTGCAGGTATAAACTTGATTGCTTTACCAACATATTGGTGAACATCGATCTTTCAAACTCAATACCATAATCATTCAAAATGGCCTCATGGATATCAACAGATTTCTTGAACAATAGGTTTAAAGCCTGATCATGCAGCTTGGCATATTCTATACGTGTTGCCTCGTCTTTGGCCGGAGGTAATGCCATGCCAAATGGAGCAAGATCAACCGAGTCCTCTACCAATGGAATAATACCTATTGCTATTACCGGTTTATTCATTTTGGCCCTAACAAAAGGGATCGCGGTAAATGTGCTATCCGCTATCATCATATCAAACGCGAACGTTTCATGAATTTTTAATATATCGGCATAATACTCAGGCGAGCGCTCAATAAAAAAATGAATAAAATCAAAGTTCAGCTTCTCAATCGGATCGGTAATGAGTTGTCTGCCCTTGTAATCACCTACATTATCTCCGTTCAGGTCCAGTGTTTTTTCATAGCCATAATGTGGTATACCTAATTTCTCCAGTTTACCGGCAAAAATATCTGAGGTAAACCATCGCACATCGCAACCCAATTGCTGTAAGTGTTTAGCTAAGCCGGTAAGCGGGTTAAAATGCCCATCGGCGGCGACTGTGGCAAATAAAATTTTCTTTCCTGTTAGTTGTTGCTCAATTTGTTTTTCCATTGTAAAAGTATTTTATGTGCAGCTGTTTTGTTAAAAGCGCCTATGATACAAAGGTGCAGGTACTACACCTGGCATACTATCCCCTAAAGTGTGGAACCTGCCCCCAGATATGGGGGATAACTGTTGTATACGCTACTGTCAATGGAACCGGGGGCAGCGCGTTTAAGTAAACAAAGAAAAACCTGTAAACACAAAAACAGCCTCAAATGAGGCTGTTTTTGTGTTTATGTAATAAGTAAAACCTACAATTAATGTCTGTTTCCGCCTGATGAACGGCTGGCTCCGCTTAGGCCGCTGTTGCCACCTGTTCTGTTACCACCTGCACGGCTGTTACCACCGCCTGAACGGTTGCCACTGCCACCCTGACGCCTGTTACCGCCGCTCCTGCCTGATGATGAACCATTGCGCAGACTTGCATTAGCACTGCCTTTTTTGGCTCCCATACCGGCTGCTATAGCAACCGGACTAAGTGGATATGGATGCGCTTCTTCAATAGGGATCTCTTTGGCTATCAGTTTGTGGATATCCTTTAAAAATTCTATCTCTTCCTCGTCGCAAAAAGAAAGCGCTATACCGCTTGCGCCTGCACGGCCTGTACGACCGATACGGTGTACGTAGGTTTCAGGAATGTTAGGTATTTCGTAATTAATAACGTGGGTAAGCTCATCAATATCAATACCACGGGCGGCAATATCGGTAGCTATCAGCACACGTGTGGTACGATTTTTAAAATTGGTTAAAGCCCGCTGGCGTGCGTTTTGCGATTTGTTACCGTGGATAGCTTCGGCAGTTATGCCTACGCGTACCAGGTCTTTCACCACTTTATCGGCGCCATGCTTGGTACGTGTAAATACCAGCGCGGTTTTAATGTTCTTATCTTTTAATATATGGATCAGTAATGATTTTTTATCGTTTTTATCAACGTAAAACAACGATTGCTGTATAGTATCGGCAGTTGATGATACCGGGGTAACCTCAATCTTTTCGGGATTGGTTAATATGCTATCTGCCAGCGACTGGATCTCTTTAGGCATAGTGGCCGAAAAGAAAAGTGTTTGCCTTTTTACAGGTACTTTTGCAATTACTTTTTTAACATCGTGTACAAAGCCCATATCCAGCATACGGTCGGCCTCGTCCAGTACCAGCATTTTAACGTGCTCCAGGTGTACAAAGCGCTGGTTCATCAAATCAAGCAAACGACCTGGTGTTGCTATCAAAATATCCACCCCACGCCTTAAAGCGTCAACCTGCGGATTTTGTGATACACCACCAAAAATAACCAGATTTTTTAAACCGGTATGTTTACCATAATTGGTAAAGCTTTCGGCAATTTGTATGGCCAGTTCACGTGTTGGTGTTAATATTAACGCTTTGATGGTTTTTTGCTCTTTATGAGCCATCCTGTCCTGATACAATAATTGTAAAATAGGCAGCGCGAAGGCAGCGGTTTTACCGGTACCAGTTTGTGCGCAACCCAGCAGATCCTGGTGTTGTAATATGATAGGGATGGCTTGCGCCTGTATTGGTGTAGGTGTTGTATATCCCTCAGTTTTTAAGGCCTTGAGTAAGGGCTCAATTAATTTTAAATTTTCGAATGACATGTAATGATTGTAATGTGTATTGTGCTATCGCCAAAGCATAAGCGGATCTGAAGAGTTTCGGTGATCAAAACCGTAGGCGAACTTGTATTTTTTCTGCAAAGATACTGTTTTTATTATTAACAATGCTTTAAGCTTATATTCAGCTTAAACGAGCGCAAAATAAAGCATTTAAAAATCACCACCTTGTCATGCTGAACATAGTGAAGCATCTATTATGCGATAAGCAAGATGGCGAATAGATCCTTCGTTCCTCAGGATGACAAATCAGGATTAATTTGGAAAGGCATAAAGAAGTTTACGTTATACCTCTATCTTTTCTTCGTTACCCTCAGGCGCTTTATTTTTAATCTTACGGTCGTTTAAAAACGAATGGACCAGAAGGATACCTACACCGGCCATGATAGACATATCGGCTACGTTGAACACACCTGTTTGAAACCATTTAAACTTAATGAGCATAAAATCGGTTACCCCGCCGTACACCCATCTGTCATAAAGGTTGCCCATACCACCGGCAAGCACCAGGATTATTCCGAGTACGGTAAGTTTATGAAGGTTCGTTTTCATTAAAACGTAAACCAGCCCAAACAGGAGCACCGCTGCAGGCAACAGCGTAAGCAGCATAAACCTCCACGGATTTTCAAGCGAATCGCCCAGACTTAAAAAAGCGCCTGTGTTTTCGGTACGGGTTATCAGGAAATGATAATTGTATTTAAAGGGCAGTATTTCTTCGTGATATTCAAAATTGTGGCGTATATAATTTTTTGATATGCGGTCAAGCGCGATATCAATAATCAAGATCAGCATTATCCACAGTCCCCTCAAAACCCCTTTTCTGTTCATCAATATAATTTTATTAGTAATTGTACAATAACGTGGCTGGTATGGTTTAATTATTGGTTTTATGAATGGCTATTCTTTAGGTGGAGGGTATTGCCCCATAAACCCCTTATCGCGTTTGGTTTGTTCCCAATTGTTGGTAAAGGCGGCCAGCCAGTAATCGTATTTTTCAAAATCAAACTCCAAACTGGTGTATGGTTTTAAAAAGGTGGCATCAACAGGTTCAATCTGGTACATATCAAATATGGGATCGTCCTGATCTGTTTCAAAGTAATTTTGCAGTATGGACAGCTCAATAGGTGCAAGCTCAGCTGCGCCGGCTAAGGATTCGTCGGCCTTATTAAAGTATTGTATCTCACGCTTTAACCATTCCGGCTGTTTACCTTTTGCCATTTATATAAATTAAAAAAGAGCCACCTGTTTTTACACAGATGGCTCTTTTATGAGTTTGATTATTTTTTGTAGAATTTAAAATTCTTACCGATGAATTTTGCGTTTTCGCCTAATTCTTCTTCAATACGCAATAATTGGTTGTATTTCGCGATCCTGTCTGAACGTGAAGCCGAACCGGTTTTGATTTGACCGCAGTTTAATGCTACAGCTAAATCGGCAATGGTTGCATCTTCAGTTTCGCCTGAGCGGTGGCTCATTACCGAAGTATAACCATTGGTTTGAGCCAAAGTAACCGCGTTAATGGTTTCGGTTAAGGAACCAATCTGGTTTACTTTTACCAGGATAGAGTTAGCAGTATCTTCGTCAATACCACGTTGCAAACGTTTGGTGTTGGTTACAAATAAATCGTCACCTACCAGTTGTACGGTTTTGCCCAATTTTTCAGTTAATAATTTCCAGCCAGCCCAATCGTCTTCGGCCATACCATCTTCAATCGAAATAACAGGGTATTTGGCAACAAGTTCTGCAAGATATTCAACCTGCTCTGCGCTTGTGCGGATAGCACCTTTTTCGCCTTCAAACTTAGTATAATCGTATTTACCGTCTTTGTAAAACTCAGATGCGGCACAGTCAAACGCAATAAAGATGTCTTCACCTGGTTTGTAACCGGCTTTTTCAATAGCTTTTAAAATGGTTTCAACACCGTCTTCTGTACCTTCAAAAGTTGGTGCAAAACCACCTTCGTCACCAACAGCGGTTGATAAACCACGATCATGCAGAATTTTTTTCAGGTTATGGAATACTTCGGTACCCCAACGTAATGCTTCAGAAAAAGATGGAGCGCCAACAGGCATGATCATAAATTCCTGGAAAGCAATAGGAGCATCAGAGTGCGAGCCGCCATTAATGATATTCATCATGGGGATTGGTAATGTATTTGCATTTACACCACCAATGTAGCGGTACAAAGGCTGGCGGCTTTCTTGCGCTGCAGCTTTTGCAACTGCTAAAGAAACGCCCAAAATAGCGTTAGCACCTAATTTACCTTTGTTTTCTGTACCGTCAATTTCAATCATTAATGCATCAATGGTATTTTGGTCAAAAACATCAATACCTTTTAATTCTGGTGCAATGACATCGTTTACGTTGGCAACGGCTTTTAAAACGCCTTTACCCATATATTTTGATTTGTCATCATCGCGAAGTTCAACAGCTTCGTGTGCGCCGGTTGATGCACCTGATGGTACAGCGGCACGGCCAAAAGCGCCGTTCTCAGTTAAAACTTCAACCTCCACAGTGGGGTTACCGCGCGAATCTAAAATTTGGCGGGCGTGTACGTCAATTATTAAGCTCATAATTTATTGTCAGATATTTGTAATTTGTAAACCGCGGGCTAAGTTAACAGCAAAATCAGGAAATCGCAATTAGAATTTTTCATTTGTAATGATTATTAATCAGTTGTTGTAGGAACGCGCTCACCTGCAACTCCATTTTTACGATTAATACGGTACATGAGCATCAGCATGATATTATTTTTAGCACTGCTTTGCGTAGCCGTGTAATTACGCTGATTTAGCCAACCAGCCTGTACTATCCATTTTTTATCAAACTGATAACCTAATGCCGCCGATACCCGGTTACGCTCAAAGTTAGGCGCCTTGTTGTTAAAGAACACTTCATCAAAAACAGACAGGAACCAGGTTTTAGCTACAATTTTGGTATTATTTAAAGGTATGAACATGTTTAATCTGTACCTGAAACGATTGCGGTAATCACCGTTAACCCATCGTTGTTCTACACGATAACGATGTTCAAATTTAATGCGGTACAGGAACTGGTTAACCGTCATTTGTTCCCATAAGCGATATTCGTTGGTTGTAGGTCCTTTGCCCAGGTCGGTATAATCATAAGTATGATAGGTGCCTGTACCAAGTAAAGCGATAAAATTTTTATCAATATCATAGCTTACACCAGCCTTAGCCTCGTAATACTGAAATTGACTGAACGCACCGTTAGTACGGGTTTGCAGTTCAGAATATCCACCCCATTTATGGCTGCTATCGCCGGGTAATACTACGGTGACTATGCCCCACGTACCCACTTTGGAGTCCTGAGCCTTAACATTAAATGAATATCCAATTAACAGAAACAACAATAAAACAGCGCTTTTAAAGCCTTTTGACATACTATCGGGATTTATTTGGGCAAAGATATTTCCTCAATATTATCTAAATGTTAATTTCAACACGTTTAATGTTATGTTAATGTTAACAAATCCTAACGATGGATTTATTACTAATGCTCATTTAACTACCCGGCCATGCTTAGAGGCCACTTATAGCGAGCGGGTATCCCTATTTTTGAGTAGTGCCACCAGTCCCAATACAGGCCCTATAGCCAGCACCATATAGATATACTGCGTATTGGCATTATTCCGGAGGGCGTTAATTAACTGGATGCTGATGATGGTAATAGAAAACCCAATACAATTCACTATTGTAAGCGCAGTACCTTTTGATGTTTCAGGTGCATTTTGAGCAACCAATGTAGAAAACATGGGCGAATCGGCAATAACCGCCAGGCTCCAGATAAACAGGAACACTATAAATGCAGCTACCGAATTATTAAATAAGAATAACGGAGATATCAAACAGCATATACCCGATAAACACAATGCTATAACAGCCGTTTTCTTGGCGCCCAAACGCTGAGAGATCAATCCGCTAAAAACGCAGGAAATACTGCCTGCCACAATGATCAGGAATGCTAAGAGCGGGATATTAAGACTTTGAGCGGGATGATGACCTTTATAAGCGGCCAGCATTACCGGCACAAATACCCAAAAGGCATATAATTCCCACATGTGCCCGAAGTACCCGAATGAAGCAGCCCTGAACTTGCTGTCACGGAAGCTTTGTAAAAACTCGTTTAAGTTTAATTTTTGGCCGGGCTTGCGGTAAGGCCCATCGGGTACCCAAAAAAACATAGCCAACCCGCCCAATGCAGAAAGGGATGAAGTTGAAAAAATAACATACCTCCAGGGTAAGGCTGCCATCATGCTTTTCAAAAAATGAGGGAAGGCCGTTCCGATAACCAGGGCGCCCACCAAAAAGCCCAATGACTTCCCGAGCCCCTGTTGGTAATGGTCAGCTGCTATTTTCATCCCCACCGGGTAAATTCCCGCGAGAAAAAAACCAGTCATAAACCGGAGTAACATTAATGCGGATGAATTTATACTATGTATACTAACGGCAAAATTAATAACAGCGGCCACAATGGCGCAGGTAAAGAAAACGAGGGAGGGAGAAAATCTATCGGATATACTTAATATGGCAAAAATTAAAGTCCCCGTAATAAACCCAGCTTGTACTGCACTTGTGAGGTAAGCTAAATAAGCTGGTTCCAGGTGCAGTTGTTTAGCTATATCAGCCATAACAGCATTTCCTGCAAACCATAACGAGGTACAAAAAAACTGAGAAATAACTATTACAGGTAAAATCCTGTTCATTTTTTTCATGCCTGTTTCAATAAGGGTGAAGTGGTCAGGCAATGTTACTTCACAAATACGATAAATTCAAACCCGCTTGGCTGAATTTTAATTAAACAAGCGATGCTCCTCTTTACTCCTGATTCTATTTTCTTAATTCTAAGTCCCTACTCCCACTTAAAGGTTTTTACCGCTATCGCATATATGATCACAAACCATATCAGCAGGATCAGCAACTGGTGGGTAACATCGCCCAGGCCGGCGCCTTCAAAGGCTACCTTGCGCATAGCATTGTTTAAATGAGTTAGCGGCAATGCATTACTGATCACCTGCAGCCATTTGGGGAACGCCGTAACTGAAAAGAAGGTGCCTGACAATAAAAACTGGGGCAGGGTAATGATGTTGGACAACGGCGGAACAGTACTCTCATTTTTGGCGATACCCGATATGGTAAAGCCAAAGCCCATAAAAATAATAAGCCCTATGGCCGAGAGCACCAGCATATTAAGCACCGTGGTTACGCCATGTACCAAAGTAAAGCCAAACATATAATGCCCAACCATGATAATAAACAACGACCCCAACAACGAAAACGTGAGCCTCGCTAAAGCCTCGCCTAATACTATGCTGTAGCGCTTAACCGGTGTGGCAAAAAAACGTTTAATAACCAGGGTTAAACGCAAACTCAAAAACACGAAAGCCGTACCAAAAACCCCGCTACTTAATAAGGAGAAACCCAGCTGCCCAGGGAGTATAAAATCAATGTATTTATATTCGCGGCCCTGTATGGTGGTTTCCCTGATTTCGGCAACCGGTGGTGCTCCCACCTGGGCGCTGTTATTAATATTGTAATAAATATTACTCAGTACCGACCGCAGGATGTTCCCTTTTTCGACAGAGGCTTTAGTGTATTGCACATTAATAGTGAATGGTGGCTTGCTGCTATTTTTTTGTACATTGATAATAGCATCAATGCTACCCTTTGACAGGTTGGCATTCATTTCTTCGGCGGTTTGATCCTGTATCAGGCGCACCACCTTAATATTTTTTAAAGCCTGGTAAACCGGACTAATGGTATCGCAGGTTTTAGCTACGCCCACATCAACGGTAACACCGCCGCCGCCAATATTGGCAAAAACAATAATGAATATTAAAGGGAAAGCCAATGTAAATACCACCGCCGAAGGGCTGCGTAGTATAGACCGGAAACTGGCTTTGGCAATGGCCAGTGTTGCTCTTGTATTGCTGTAAGGTTTTGGGTTCATTAGTTCAATTTAGTCATTAGGTCATTTACCGTTGGTGCCATTGAGTCATTCGCATTTGGCGTTATTAAGTTATCTTTTACTGCAAACCAAAACTGCCAACTGCATATTCGCTCCCCCTTCAGGGGGCCGGGGGGCTCGGCTCTACCCTTCCCGCCATTCCTTACCGGTCAGGTTAATAAATACATCTTCCAGATTGGCCAGTTTTACCTGCTTTTTGCGTTCAAAGCCTGTTGCCACCAGCTGATCGATAAAATGATCAGGGGTGTCAATACCAATAATGTGGCCGCCATCAACAAAGGCCACACGGTCGCACAGCACTTCGGCTTCGTCCATATAATGGGTGGTAATTACAACCGTAGTCCCCTGGTCGCGAATCTCACGGATCAGGTCCCAAAGGTTACGGCGGGCCTGCGGATCGAGGCCGGTAGTAGGTTCATCCAAAAAAATGATCCTCGGGTTATTAATGAGCGTGGTAGCAATTGAAAAACGTTGCTTTTGCCCGCCCGAAAGATCTTTGTATTTGGCTTTAGCCTTATCTGTTAATGCCACTTTTTCCAGCATTTCCATTGGGCTTTTATCAATCCCATACAAACCCGAAAACAGCACGATCAATTCAGACAGGTTAAGGTTTGGGTAATAGCCTGCTGCCTGTAGTTGCACCCCGATACGTTTTTTAATGTCATCGGCATCGGTTTCAATATCAAAACCATCAACAGTGATGCGGCCGGATGTTTTTTGACGCAGGGTTTCAATGATCTCGAGGGTGGTGGTTTTACCGGCTCCGTTAGGACCAAGCAAACCGAAAATTTCTCCCTCATACACTTCAAAACTAATGCCTTTTACGGCTGTAAAATCGCCATAGTTTTTTACCAGGTCGGTTACAGTGATAATGGGTTGTTTTGTCATACAGTAAAAATGCGGTAGATTAATGAATTAACCATGAGTTTTTTTGGTATCGCAGAATTTTTACAAGCGACCAAGATTTTTCATCTTAAGCCTTTGATGTTTTAGTAACATGCTTTTGATGCTCCTTAACCATTTTTTCTTCGGCTGCTGTCTTTTCCTGATTCCAGCTAACGGTATCTCCATTTTTTATGATAAAATAGGTTTGATGTACAGATATTAAAAGGAGATACCGCATGATAATTTGTTTTTAAATAGTGTTATTTTATCAGGTGACCGATGGAATGCCATATTGATTCTGCTTGTTCGGCAGCTTTCATCAGCAGGTGGATAATTTGTATTGCAAGTAAAGTTTTCATGGTGTTTGTGATTTTATACTTCAAATGTGCTAACAGAATGGGTTTTTGTGTAATGTTTTTAGGCGAACCAAGCTAAACTTCCGGTAAACAGCCGAAAAATACCGATGAAATGAGTCTGCTTTTAGTTGGTTGTTTTACAAATCCAGCAGCACGCCATTTAAGTAACCAGGTTACCTATCAGCTGTGTAAATAAGGGCGAATGCTCTTGTAAGTAAACTATTAATGATATGATTGGAGTAAATAGAGTTTTCATAGCAATGTTGTTTTTCTTCAAAATTGCTGTGCAGGCTGCATAGTTAACAAACCTTTTTGACCAAGCTTAGGAAATACTCGGTGAATGGTAGAAAATTAGGGGTGAACATTTTTACCGAATTTATAATTCAACAAGAAAGCCGGGCAATGCCCGGCTTTTTCTTATTATTTGCAAGTCTTGGCGCATTCGCCCGAGGATTTGCAATCCTTACTGCAATTATTCATACAGCTTGACTTATCGCACGATTTTGAACATTTTGTACAGTGGTTCATTTTGCTGTTGCAGCATGGGGTATTTGCAAAAGATATAGCGCATATAGAGAATAGCATCACCATAGTGATGAAAAGAAACTTTTTCATGATTTAATTTTTAAATGTGTTTAATAATAAAAAGACCTAAACGGATAAGGTGCAGGCAGATGATATTATTATTAAACTTTTGGCGGACGCCAGGAGGAAAGTGAATAAGCAGACAAGCTACCCAACTGGTATGCAGGAACAGCTGTTTCCTTTAGTGTAGGGATAATTGACGCAACACCTACCGGGTCGACTTTTAAAAAGCCGCAGCTATTGCAGGACAACATGTTTACACACATCCCCTGCCCGCAATCATTTTTTGGCTGATGCTGGCATGGCTGGCTTTTCATCATTTTGTGGCAGCAGCTTTTAACAGCGGACATATGCGCCCCATTAGCCCTTACTGTAAAAACAGAAACAAGGACCATGCAGATAACTAAAAAGAGCGCTGTTACTTTCACTGCTGCAAATAACGGCAATTTATTATAAAAAGTATAAAATGTTTGCCCAAAAGAGAGCGATTTGTGCGGGCCCTTTGTATCCTAAACCTAAAATCGTATTATTGGATAATGAAGAAAATTCTATCTAACCTAACCTTCCAGGTTCTTGTTGCCATTGCTTTGGGCGTAATCGTCGGGCTGAATTTTAAGGGATTTGGACCAACAGCCGAGATGATCAGCAAAATGTTTATCAGTCTGATCACCATGCTGATAGCCCCAATCATATTTTTCACCATAGTGCTGGGTATTGCCGGCATGAGCGATATGAAGAAGGTAGGCCGCGTAGGCGGTAAGGCCCTGCTTTACTTTGAAATAGTTACCACCTTCGCGCTGGTTATTGGTGTTACCGTTGCCAACCTCCTAAAACCCGGCGAAGGTTTTGTAAACCATACCGCTGTTGATACCAGCAAGCTTGCCGTTTACCAAAAAGCCGCCGAAGAAATGCACTGGGGCGATTTTTTCGCGCACATTATACCGGGTAATGCATTTGAAGCTTTTGCCAAAGGCGATATTTTGCAGATCCTGTTTTTTGCCATACTGTTTGGTTTTGGACTGAGCAAAATGGGCGAAACTGGCCAGCCCGTGATCCAGTTGTTTGATAAGCTGTCTAAAGTGTTCTTCAACATCATGAAAATTGTGATGAAAGTGGCCCCTATTGGCGCATTCGGCGGGATGGCCTTTACCATTAGTAAGTATGGTATCAAAACATTACAGCCTTTAGCCATGCTCATGGGATCGGTTTACCTCACCATGTTCATGTTTATTTTTGTGGTGCTGAATATCATTTGCTACCTGTTTAAGTTTAGCTTGTGGCAATACCTTGTACATATTAAAGAAGAAATACTGATTGTGCTGGGAACCTCCTCGTCAGAATCGGCCCTACCGGGGATGATGGATAAGCTGGAGAAGTTCGGCTGTTCCAAATCGGTTGTTGGTTTGGTGATCCCTACCGGGTACTCTTTTAATTTGGATGGCACCACGATATACTTGTCCATGTCGGTTATATTTCTGGCACAAGTGTTTCATATCCCGCTATCATTATTTCAGGAGCTTACTATTATCGGTATTTTGATGATCACCTCCAAAGGCGCGGCAGGTGTAACGGGCAGCGGTTTTATTGTATTGACCAGCACCCTGGCAGCCATTAAAGTGATCCCGGTGGAGGGTGTGGCGATACTATTAGGGGTAGACAGGTTTATGTCCGAAGCCCGGGCCATCACCAACGTGATTGGTAATGGGGTTGCAACCATTGTTATTGCCAAGAGTGAGAAAGAGTTTAAGCCCCCCGGCCCCCTGAAGGGGGAGCTTTTGAATTAGCGAGATTTACTTTGCTTTTTTTAATTTCTTCCTTTGGGATGGGTGCGGTTGCTTCTTGCGCAGAGGCAGGGAGGGGTTTATACGAGCAGTATAAATTTGCCATGTTTACGAAACCCCTTCCTCCTCCTTCCCGAGGGAAGGAATCGCACATACCCACGCTCCCCCGTCGTCGCCCAGCTCCAGCCCATAAGTGTTCGGAAGATTGAATTTTTATAAAAAATTTGTCATTTATAGCGCTGAAACGGAAAAATCTTAGAACTAACGGAAACCGTATAGTGTTCATATGTGCACCGTGAACGCTCGTGAACGGCAACAAACACTTAATAATCAAATATTTACATATTTAATACTACTGACAAAATACTGTCACCGCTTTCAATTTATTAAGGTATAAGCAGCTATTACCCGCTTAACCGCCAGCCGAGCGACTGCGCTTTTTATTTTTTTGTTACCAACGCGCTAATCAAAAGCTCCCCCTTCAGGGGGCTGGGGGGCAAATCGTTTTCAATTTCTTCGTTCTATCCGGATTCAGCGGTTCGTTGGTTTGGGCCAGACGCTGAGCGCCTACGTTGGCAGGACAGGCAATACCATTGGGCCCATCATAAATTAAACCCGGTTTAGAATCTACCAGTTCTTTTGGTACATAAATTTGGGTGGTGGTTTGTGAATAGCCATGCGGAATAAAACGGATATAATAACCATCGGGATGTAACGACCATATGCCCGACGGTACCTCGGGATCAGGTTGGGGTGCAAGACCGGCTATCATCGCATATTTTTCCATTTCCTCGTATGATGCATTGCCCGAAGCGGCCAGCTGACGGATGTTATTTTCGGCTTCAAAAACACTTTGCGCCGCAGGCGGTAATTGATCTTTGGCCTTGGCCATCAAACTGGCCGGCAATACGCCAAGGGCACCGCCTTCCAGCATCAGCAGTTCATTTGGTGACAGCAGCCTGGTAGCTGTTAGTTTAATATCGGTGCCAAAATCGGCAAATTTGGTACGGGCAATTATCGCCCATAATAATACCTGTATGCTGCGCTGGTTTACTTCGGGATGTGTTTCGGCATGTTTTAATATCAGTATCACTACATCGCGCTTGGGGCCTAAAACAGGCGCAAGCATATAGCCGTCGCCAGTGCTGGGGCCGCGGGTTCCGGCGTGCAGACAATAGCTTTTGTTGGTCATTTCGTAAAAGCCGGCGCAAAGCTTATAGCTGCCTTCGGGAGTTTTTGGTAAAAGATATAGTGGTTCAGGTACCTGCCCTTCCATAAACGATGGCGGTTTCGAACCGGTTTTATCTACATCTTTAAAATTGGTGGTAATGGCCTGGGGTTGTTTCAGGATCTTGTTCAAGCCTCCGCCCGATGCCATTTCGCTGCCTTTATCCAAAAGTTTTTTTCCTAAACCGCCAAACTGGGCTTGTGCATGGGTACAAAACAGCAAGGCTATGAGCCATAAAATAAGGTTTTTGTTTTTCATATAACAGGTATGTAGTGTGATGCTAAATTAATTAAAATGATATTAAAAATAGGACTTTTACTCCCCCATATGTACACATCTTTTGGATATAAAAAGCGTTCTTTCATAGCTAAAACAAAAAGGCATGTAATTTCAAGCGATAACGAGAAATCTTCGACAGTTATCTAAGAGCCCGGTCAACTAAACGCTGCCAATAAAAAGCTCCCCCCTTCAGGGGTTGGGGGATTTTGTAAAAAGAATGCCACAGGTATAAATTTAATTTGACTTTATTGGCAATAACTTTAGCTTTGCCGTACTAAACGAAAAAAGCCAATGAGTGTTCTCGTAAATAAAGATTCTAAAGTTATTGTACAGGGTTTTACAGGTAACGAAGGTACTTACCACGCTACACAAATGATTGAGTACGGAACCCAGTTGGTTGGTGGTGTTACACCAGGTAAAGGCGGTCAGAAGCATTTGAACAAACCAGTTTTTAATACCGTTAAAGACGCGGTTACCGAAACAGGCGCCGATGTATCTATCATATTTGTACCTCCTGCTTTCGCGGCTGATGCCATTATGGAAGCTGCCGAGGCTGGTATAAAAGTTATTGTTTGTATTACTGAGGGTATCCCTACTAAGGATATGATACTGGTAAAAGAATACTTAACTGATAAGGATGCACGTCTTATTGGCCCTAACTGCCCTGGTATTATTACTGCCGATGAAAGCAAGATTGGCATTATGCCGGGCTTTATCTTTAAAAAGGGTAATGTGGGTGTGGTTTCAAAATCAGGCACCTTAACCTACGAAGCTGTTGACCAGGTGGTTAAAGCCGGTTTAGGCATCACTACTGCCATAGGCATTGGTGGCGACCCTATCATCGGTACACCTACCAAAGAAGCCGTTGAACTATTGATGAATGATCCTGACACACACGGCATCATTATGATAGGCGAAATTGGTGGAAACATGGAAGCTGAAGCTGCACGCTGGATCAAAGAAAACGGCACTAAACCGGTAGTTGGTTTCATAGCCGGCCAAACAGCGCCTCCGGGACGTCGTATGGGCCACGCAGGTGCTATTGTTGGCGGTGCCGATGATACTGCAGCTGCAAAAATGAAGATCATGGCCGAGTGCGGTATCCGCGTGGTTGAATCACCTGCCGAAATTGGCGCTGCCATGGCAGAGGAATTAGCAAAGTTAGCTTAAAGCTGAAAGCCCAAGGCTGAAAGCTTTTTAAGCAAATGATATATTAAAATCCTGGTCTGTTGACCGGGATTTTTTTGTTTCTTTCTATTGTCATGCTGAACATAGTGAAGCATCTATTCACCCGCATGCATAGTTCAATAATAGATCCTTCGCTACCGCTCAGGATGACAAATCTCTTTAAAGTAATCGGCACATCGTAATCTGTACATCCCAAAAACCCTACGTCAAACCAATGTAAACATCCCCTTTTAAAACAATCCGTACCAGCTAATTGTCGTATATTTAAGTAAATGAAGGATGATCTTCAATCAATAATTCGTTAATTCAATAACTCAATAATTGTAAATGAAGGATGATCTTCAATCAATAATTCGCTAATTCAATAACTCAATAATTAATAATGGAATACAATCAATTAACGCCCGAAGAAGAACGGGTAATATTATATAAAGGAACCGAAAGACCGTTTACCGGAGCTCTGTTAGATAATAAGGCGGAGGGTTTATACGTGTGTAAGCGTTGTGATACTCCCTTATATACTTCTGAATCGAAATTTAACTCGCATTGCGGTTGGCCCAGTTTTGATGACGAAATACCTGGTGCGGTAAAAAGAGTACCTGACGCCGACGGACGCCGTGTAGAAATTGTATGCGCCAATTGCGGCGCGCATTTAGGCCATGTGTTCGAAGGGGAATATCTGACCCCTAAAAACACCCGCCATTGTGTTAATTCGGTATCGATGAAATTTGTGTCGGCCGGTGATATAAAGTAATACTTTGAAATTTTAAAAGTATCCCCGGCGGCAAAGGCTGTTTGGGGATATTTTATTTTCAGGTATTGATGGCTCCGTTTTTAACTTTCGGGGTAAAATTACGAGCAAGTACGAGTGACATGTCTTTTGTCGTTGTTAAGTAAAGTATTAAATTTTGATGATGGGTAGTTTTTCCTGATATCTTTTTAAACGCAACTTTTATCATTATTTTAATGAGTTGGCTATAAGTATATTAAATTTTAAAAGTTGTAAAGGTGCATACAAATTGAATTCACAAAGTGTTAATAACTTGGGCATTTGTGTAAAACTATCATTAAAATTATAGTGTTTCAAACATTAACTTTGTTGTACAAGGTATTCGAAAGACAGCGGGATGTATTCATCATCCAACATTCAAAAACTTGTCTGTCAGTAAGTTACAAAATAAAAACTGTGATTGGTCAAGCTAATCGCAAAAACAACAAAGCTTTATTTTAAATAAGGCTGGCTTTCGTGTCTGGTGGCGCTAAGTAAAGGAAATAACGATATAAAAACAGGTATCTATGAAACAGGAAGACGAAATATTACTGAGAGAGAACAAGGACAGGTTTGTGATACTGCCTATCAAGTATCCCGCTATCTGGGAAATGTATAAAAAAGCTGAGGCCAGCTTTTGGACGGCCGAGGAAATCGACCTCTCGGACGATATGAAGCACTGGGAAAACCTGAATCCGGGCGAGAAGCACTTTATTTCGCATATCCTTGCATTTTTTGCTGCAAGTGATGGTATTGTGAACGAAAACCTGGCAGTAAACTTCATGAGCGAGGTTCAGTTACCTGAGGCACGCTGTTTTTACGGTTTCCAGATCATGATGGAGAACATCCACTCTGAAACTTATGCTTTGTTAATAGATACTTATATAAAAGATCCAGCCGAAAAAGACCGCCTGTTCCATGCCATTGAGACCGTACCATGTGTTGGTAAAAAAGCGGAATGGGCCATGCGCTGGATAAATGAAGGTAACTTTGCCGAGCGACTGGTGGCTTTTGCTGCTGTTGAAGGCATTTTCTTTTCGGGCAGTTTTTGCTCTATATTCTGGCTTAAAAAACGCGGTCTGATGCCGGGGCTTACCTTTAGCAATGAGCTGATATCGCGCGATGAAGGCTCACACTGTGAATTTGCCTGCTTGCTGTACAAAATGCTGCAAACCAGGTTACCTGCCGAGCAAGTTACCAAGATCATTACCGACGCGGTGGAGATTGAAAAAGAATTTGTTACCGATGCCTTGCCGGTTAACCTGATTGGTATGAATGCCAAAATGATGAGCCAGTACATTGAATTTGTGGCCGACAGATGGCTTGGCGAGCTGGGTTATGAAAAGCACTATGGCGCCAGCAACCCATTTGATTTTATGGAAATGATATCATTACAGGGTAAAACCAATTTCTTTGAAAAACGTGTAGGCGACTACCAGAAAAGCGGTGTGCTTAATAACGCCGAAAGCAAAGCGTTTTCATTGGATGAGGATTTTTAGGCGAGTATCAAGTAGTTAGTATCTAGTATCAAGACAAAAAAGCAATTTTGATACCTACTACTAATTACCGGATACTAAATAATAACAGTTAGTAAAAAGTCTTGATACTTGATACTAACTACTTGATACTAAAACCAAATACTTTAACAGACACTCACCAGTTAGTAAAGAGCCTGGCAATTTGATACTAACTACTTAATACATAATAATATGCTCGTAGTAAAAAGAGACGGTAGAAAAGAATCCGTAAAATTCGACAAGATCACAGCACGTATTGAAAAACTGTGCTATGGGTTTAATTTAGTTGACCCTATTGATGTGGCCAAAAAGGTAATTGAAGGCTTGTTTGATGGTGTAACCACCTCTGAGCTGGATAATCTTGCTGCCGAAACTGCGGCTTCGTTAACAACAAAGCACCCTGACTATGCTTTGCTGGCTTCGCGCATAGCAGTATCAAACCTGCACAAAAACACCATCAAATCGTTTTCAGAAACCATGCGTTTACTGCATGAATATATTGACCCTAAAACCGGTAAGGATGCATCGCTTATTGCAGATGATGTATGGGAAGTTATTCAAACAAACGCCGAGCTTTTAGACAGCACCATTATTTACGACCGCGATTTTGGCTTTGATTACTTTGGTTTTAAAACCCTTGAAAAATCATACCTGCTAAAAATTAACGGTAAAATAGCCGAGCGTCCGCAGCACCTGTTTATGCGTGTATCGGTTGGTATCCACAAACATGATATTGAAAGCGCCATTAAAACATACCATTTAATGAGCGAACGCTGGTTTACACATGCTACGCCTAMCCTGTTTAACGCCGGTACACCAAAACCACAAATGTCGTCGTGCTTTTTGTTAACCATGAAGGATGACAGTATTGACGGTATTTATGATACTTTAAAGCAAACCGCCAAAATATCGCAAAGTGCAGGTGGCATTGGTTTAAGCATACACAATGTAAGGGCTACAGGCTCCTACATCAGTGGCACAAACGGTACCAGCAATGGTATTATCCCAATGTTGCGTGTGTTTAATGATACCGCCCGTTATGTTGATCAGGGTGGTGGCAAACGTAAAGGCGCCTTCGCTATTTACCTGGAGCCATGGCATGCAGATATATTTGAATTTTTAGATCTGCGTAAAAATCACGGTAAAGAAGAAATGCGTGCCCGCGACTTGTTCTACGCTCTTTGGGTGTCAGACTTGTTCATGGAGCGTGTTGAAGCCAACGAAGATTGGAGCTTGTTCTGTCCGCATGAAGCACCGGGATTAGCCGATTGCTTCGGTGCCGAATTTGTTGCCTTATATACCAGGTACGAAAAAGAAGGCCGTGCACGTAAAGTGATCAAAGCACAGGATCTTTGGTTTGCGGTATTGGATGCCCAGGTTGAAACCGGTACACCGTACCTTTTATATAAGGATGCGGCCAACAGCAAATCGAACCAGCAAAATTTAGGTACCATAAAAAGCTCAAACCTTTGTACCGAAATTATGGAATACACCGATGCCAATGAGATAGCAGTTTGTAACCTGGCTTCGTTAGCATTGCCACGTTACGTTATTGATGGCGCTTTTGATCATCAGAAATTATATGATGTAACTTACCAGGCTACCATTAACCTTAACCGTATTATTGATGGTAACTACTACCCGGTTGCCGAAGCCGAATACTCAAACTTAAGGCACCGCCCTATTGGTTTAGGTGTACAAGGTTTGGCAGATGCTTTTATCCAACTGCGCCTGCCATTTGAAAGCGATGAGGCAAAACAACTGAATAAAGAAATATTTGAAACCATTTACTTTGCTGCCATGACGGCTTCAAAAGATCTGGCCATTGCCGAAGGTCCTTATGAAACATTTAAAGGTTCGCCGTTGTCAAAAGGTAAATTCCAGTTTGATCTTTGGAATGTATCGCCTGCCAGTACCCGTTGGGATTGGGAAAACCTGCGCCTGGATGTAATGAACCATGGTGTACGTAACTCGCTGTTAGTTGCACCAATGCCAACTGCGTCAACCTCACAAATATTGGGTAACAACGAGTGTTTTGAGCCATATACCTCCAACATTTACACCCGCCGCGTATTAAGCGGAGAGTTCATTGTAGTAAACAAATATTTACTGCGCGATCTGGTTAATCTTGGCTTGTGGACCCCTGCTATGAAAGATAAGATCATCACTGCGAACGGATCTATCCAGGATATTGCCGAAATACCTGCAGAGATAAAAGAACTATACAAAACAGTTTGGGAAATAAAAATGCGTAACATTATTGACATGGCTGCTGACAGGGGCGCTTATGTTTGCCAATCGCAATCATTAAACCTGTTCATCAATTCGCCAAACGCATCCAAACTAACTTCAATGCACTTCTACGCATGGAAAAAAGGTTTAAAAACCGGCATGTACTACCTGCGTACGCAAGCTGCATCGCAAGCTGTTAAGTTTACCGTTGAAAACCAGGGCGGTTCAAACATGGAGCCTGTAATACCTGCAGTAGTTGATGCTGTAGTTGACGGATTACCTGAAGGCCCATCATGCTCAATGGAAGAAGGTTGCGTAACCTGCTCGGCATAAGTTTTATAAGTCGATAGACGATAGTCCATGGACCATAGCCTCAAAAACTATAGTTCATGGACTTTTTTTATTAATGACACTCATATTTCAGTATTCTATCCAACTTTATCTAATTTCGAAATAAACAAATACGATGGTCTATTGACCATCGTCCATGGACTAACAAATGACCAAACACGAGATCATCCGTTGCGAACGCTGTGAGGCCCCTTTTGAATGTAAAGCCAATTCATTCACCAAGTGCCAGTGCAGTACCGTGCAGCTCAGCCTTAACGAGGTGCAATACGTAAGCGAGCTCTACGAAGGATGCCTGTGCGCCAACTGCCTGCTGGTTATTCAGCAGGAGTATAGGGTGAGTATGGGGTTGGTGTAGCCATCTCCACAAGTCATCCCGAATTTATTTCGGGATCCCACAGGATAGGTAATCACCATGTCGTACAGCAATAGCATGTGAGATGCTGAAACAAGTTCAGCATGATAATTAAATCCTGATAAATCCCCCCAATTAATCCTTTTCATCTTAACCAAGTCAAACATGTGTACATCCTTTAGTTGGCTGTACCATTAAAATTATCACCATGAAAAAGAGATTTCTTGCATATGCATTTTTATTAGCAGCTATAGTATCAGTAACCTCGGGTTGCGTGGTACGCGAAGGATACGGAAACCGCAGGTACCATCATGACAGATACCATAACGGATATAATGATAATGGCTATGATCGTGGCCATCATGACCATGATCGTGGTTACTAATTTTTATAAGTGAGTTGATTTGATAAATGATGAAAAGGGCGCCGACCGATCGGCGCTCTTTTTTGTTTTTAGCGTATCCTGCTATATTATATATCTTTGTGGCATATAGTTGATTAACCGATTTTCTGCCAAAAGTCCCCTCTCCTCCCACCTAACCAACCAATTACAAAAAACTTTTTCACTCAACCCCTTGAAAATCAAAAAATAGTCCCTACCTTTGCAGTCCTTAAAATAAGGATAAAACTGTAAATACAAAAAAGGAAAAATGCCTACTATTCAACAATTAGTTAGAAAAGGTAGAGTAGCTCTGGTTGACAAGAGTAAGTCGCCAGCGTTGGACAGCTGTCCACAGCGAAGAGGAGTATGCACACGCGTGTATACCACTACCCCTAAAAAACCAAACTCAGCAATGCGTAAAGTTGCCCGTGTGCGCTTAACCAACGGAAAAGAAGTGAATGCTTATATCCCAGGTGAAGGTCACAACTTACAGGAGCACTCTATCGTTTTGATCCGCGGTGGTCGTGTTAAGGATTTACCAGGTGTACGTTACCACATCATCCGTGGTGCATTAGATACATCAGGTGTAGCAGGCCGTAACCAACGCCGTTCAAAATACGGAACTAAACGTCCTAAACCAGGTCAGGTAGCAGCAGCGCCAGCAAAAGGTAAAAAGAAATAATTAAAGGAGGATAGATAGCAATGAGAAAGTCAAAACCAAAAAAGAGAATTATCCTTCCTGATCCAAAGTTCAATGATACTTTGGTAACAAGGTTCGTAAATAACATGATGTATGATGGTAAAAAATCAACCGCATACGCTATATTTTACAACGCAGTTGAAATTGTTGAAAAGAAAACCAGCGAAAGCGGTTTAGAAACCTGGAAAAAGGCTTTAAACAATGTAATGCCTGCGGTTGAAGTTAAATCACGCCGTGTAGGTGGTGCTAACTTCCAGGTGCCAACAGAAGTTCGTCCGGAGCGTAAAATTGCTTTGGGTATGAAATGGCTGATCAGCTATGCCCGTCGTCGTGGTGAAAAAACCATGATGGAGAAATTAGCCGGCGAGATCATATCAGCAGCTAAAGGTGAAGGTGCAGCAGTGAAGAAAAAAGAAGATACGCATAAAATGGCTGAAGCCAACAAAGCGTTCTCACACTTTAGATTCTAATAAAAGGATTACACCGATTTAATATAAGATTGTACCGATTTTGCTATGATTGCATCATCGGTACAATTATTAAATAATCAGAGGAATCAAAACCAACAAAGAATGTCAAGAGATCTAAGATATACAAGAAACATAGGTATTGCCGCTCACATTGATGCCGGTAAAACTACCACTACCGAGCGTATCCTTTATTACTCGGGCGTGAGCCACAAAATTGGTGAAGTGCACGAAGGTGCTGCAACAATGGACTGGATGGCGCAGGAGCAGGAACGTGGTATCACCATTACATCTGCTGCTACAACAGTAAACTGGAAATACAGAGGTCATAACTACCATATCAACATTATTGATACTCCGGGACACGTGGATTTTACCGTTGAGGTAAACCGCTCCCTGCGTGTATTAGATGGTTTGGTATTCTTATTTTCGGCAGTTGATGGTGTTGAGCCACAATCAGAAACCAACTGGAGACTTGCAAATAATTATAACGTTGCCCGTATAGGTTTCGTTAATAAAATGGACCGTTCAGGTGCCGACTTTTTAAATGTTGTAAAACAGGTAAAAAGCATGTTAGGCAGCAACGCTGTACCACTTCAATTACCTATTGGTGCTGAAGAGCATTTTAAAGGTGTTGTTGATTTAATTAACTGGAAAGGTATTGTTTGGAATGAGCATGATAAAGGTATGACCTTTACCGAAGTGCCTATCCCTGAGGATATGATCGAGGAAGCTACCGAGTGGAGAGAGAAATTATTGGAATCAGTAGCTGATTATGACGAAAGCCTGATGGAGAAATTTTTTGATGCTCCTGAAACAATCACTGAGCGCGAAGTACTTGATGCTTTACGTAAAGCTGTTTTAGATGCTAAAATTGTTCCTATGGTTTGCGGTTCATCTTTCAAAAACAAAGGTGTACAAACCATGCTTGATTACGTGATGGAATTATTGCCTTCGCCAATGGATGTTGAAGGTATTGTAGGCCACCACCCTGATACAGGCGAAGCAATTTTGCGTAAGCCATCAGAAAAAGAACCATTTGCAGCATTAGCGTTTAAAATTGCAACCGATCCTTTCGTAGGTCGTTTGTGCTTTATCCGTGTATACTCAGGTAATTTGGAAGCTGGTTCATATGTACATAACATGCGTTCAGATAATAAAGAGCGTATTTCACGTATATTCCAGATGCATGCTAACAAGCAAAACCCTATACCTAACGTAGGTGCAGGTGATATTGCAGCGGTAGTAGGCTTTAAAGATATTAAAACAGGTGATACTCTTTGTGATGAGAAACACCCGATCATTCTTGAGTCAATGAATTTCCCTGAGCCGGTTATCGGTTTAGMTATTGAGCCTAAAACACAGGCCGACGTAGATAAATTAGGTATAGCTTTAGGTAAATTATCTGAAGAGGATCCTACCTTCCACGTAAAATCAGACGAAGAAACCGGCCAAACTGTAATTTCAGGTATGGGCGAGCTTCACCTTGATATCATCATGGACCGTTTGAAACGTGRGTTTAAAGTAGAAGTTAACCAGGGCGCGCCACAAGTTGCTTACAAAGAAGCGATCACAGGCACCATTCAGCACCGCGAAACTTACAAGAAACAAACCGGTGGTCGTGGTAAATTTGCCGATATCCAGGTTATACTTTCGCCAAACGATGAAGGTAAGGAAGGCTTACAGTTTGTGAATGAAATTAGCGGTGGTTCAATCCCTCGTGAGTTTATTCCATCTGTTGAAAAAGGCTTTAAAGCTTCTATGGATAATGGTGTATTAGCAGGCTTTCCTTTAACCAGCTTAAAAGTAAGGTTAATTGATGGTTCATTCCACGCGGTCGATTCAGATGCGTTATCTTTCGAGTTAGCTGCAAAAATGGCTTACCGTGAAGCATTGCCAAAATGTAAACCGGTATTGCTTGAGCCGATCATGAAAATTGAGATCCTTACCCCTGAAGAAAACATGGGTGATGTAATCGGTGACATGAACCGTCGTCGTGGCCAGCTTTTAGGTATGGATTCACGTGCAGGTGCACAGGTTATTAAAGCAACTGTACCACTTTCAGAAATGTTTGGTTATGTAACTCAGTTACGTACCATCACTTCAGGTCGTGCTACTTCAACCATGGAGTTTGATCACTATGCTGAAGCACCACGTAACGTACAGGAAGAAGTAGTTGCCAAAGTAAAAGGCAAAAAAGCTGCTGCTAACGCGTAAATAATTTTGAATTAGTGAGTTAGTGATTTATCGAATAAATAAAATCACTAATTCGCTAATTCATTAATTCAATAAATAAAAATCAATTACCCTAATAAATAGCTCTTAGGGTGATTTAAAAACAAATTAACATGAGCCAAAGAATCAGGATCAAATTAAAATCTTACGATTATAACCTGGTAGATAAATCTGCCGAGAAGATCGTAAAAACAGTAAAGCCAACAGGCGCTGTAGTTAGCGGACCACTTCCGTTACCAACCGAAAAGAAAATTTTCACTGTATTACGTTCACCACACGTAAACAAAAAGGCACGTGAGCAATTTCAATTATGCTCATACAAGCGTTTATTAGACATTTACAGCTCGAATTCAAAAACTGTAGATGCCCTGATGAAACTTGAATTGCCAAGTGGAGTTGAAGTGGAAATCAAAGTTTGATAGACGCCCGGCCCACTGAAAGGTGTGGGACAACATAAAAAAAAGACCATCCGATAACGGATGGTCTTTTTTTGTTTGAATCAGTTCCCTCTCTCCACGCGTCATTGCGAGGCACGAAGCAAGAAGCCCCCTCTCTCTAAATCTCCCCCAAGGGGGGAGACTTTAAAAAGTATTTAAAAGCCCTCTCCTTTGGAGAGGGTTGGGTGAGGCTTCTTGCTTCGTGCCTCGCAATGGACGCGTGGAGGTAAAGACTTACGAAGTTTTAAAAACTTCGTAAGTCTCACTCAAAACCTAAGTTTTACTTTGTTGGTGCGTCAAATAACTCAGCCAGTTTACTGTTCAGGCCTTCGCTCCTCAGGTCCTTGGCAACGATTTTTCCGGCAGGGTCTATCAGGAAATTGAAAGGGACGCTACGAACCCCATATTGCAGCGCTACTACGTTATCCCAGCCCTTCAAATCCGACACCTGTGTCCATGTAAGCTTGTCGTCTGCTATGGCCTTCATCCAGGCGTCCTTTTTGCCGGGATTATCAAGTGATACGCCTAATACCGTAAAGCCTTTGTCTTTATACTTGTTATAAGCGGCAACTAAATTAGGGTTTTCCTCACGACACGGGCTGCACCAGCTTGCCCAAAAATCAACCAATACATATTTACCTTTAAAATCAGATAACTTTACAGCTTTTCCCTCGGGAGTAGTTTGCGTAAAGTCAATTGCAGGGTTGCCAATCTTGGTTCTTGAAGATGAAGCCAATAAAACGGGGATACTTTTCCCAATCTCCGTATTTTTTAATTGGGCCGAAAGATTTTGATACGCCTGGGCAGCTGCTTCCGTTGTTTTGGCCCCTGCTGCTGCCTGTTTTATAGTTAAGAGGCTCAGGTATGAATTAGGATGAGTTTTTGCAAATTCTGCTCCTACCATATTTAAATCCTCCATGTATTGCTTTTCTTTGCCTATCATCGTTTGAACGGTGTGGCCATCGCCTTTTTGCGAGTCTGTTAGCGCAGCAAATTCTTTGTCTAAAGCATCCAGCCTATCTTCAACGGGCTTACGCAAAGCTTTCCATTCCGTGTATTCTTTATTTATGAGCGACCCGCTAACAACAATGTGTTTAAGGGAATCTGTACCGTTAAGGTATATTTTACCGGCTTCAACATAAAAGCGAAATATGTCCAGATTCTCGCCCCGAACAGCTTTACTCACTAAAGGATTTTTGTTAAGGTACAGGGATGCCTGTGAAGGGTGGGCTAAAACGCCGGTAAAATGGAATTTACCACTCTGTACATTGGCAGAGTCACTCTTTGTTTGATCATCCAACTGGTAAAACAGATACACTTTATCTCCATTCTTTAAACCTTTTACAGTACCATTAATGTTAAAAGTTTGCTGTGCCATTAACACCATTGGCAGCAAGCCGCAGATAAGAAAAAAAAGTTTTTTCATGCTGATTTTTTAGTAAATATACTTTTTTCCGTTTTTAGTATAAACTATAAAAAGTAACATTGCCCAGTGAGTCAATGTTACTTTTTAATATCAGCAGTAATAAACCAGTTTTATACAAACATATTGGTTAACAGATTCTTCACTCCGCTCAGAATAACAAAAAACAGGTATTCTAAACTCCCCCTTTAGGGGGCTGGGGGGCCTTACATTTGCTGAGGTACTGCGCTCATATCCATATATGCAAATTCCCACAGGTGACCGTCAAGATCCTGGAAACCATGCCCGTACATCCAGCCATAATCCTGTTTATCGTTTGGTACAGTGGCACCTGCTGCCACAGCCTTACGCACTATCTCATCAACTTCTTCCCGGCTATCCGCCGAAATACAATTGATGGTTTCGGCTACTTTGGTAGCATCAGCGATCTCTTTTTTAATGAATGATTTAAAGAAAGGTTCGGTCAGCAGCATAAAAAATATGTTATCGCTAATAACCAACGATGCACCCTGCTCGTTGGTGAACTGGGGATTGAAGCTATAACCAAGACTGGTAAAAAATTCGATCGATTTGTTAAGGTCTTTAACTGGTAGGTTTACAAAAATTTGAGTTGCCATGATGTTTTAATATTAGATGTTTATTATTTAAATGTCTGATACAAACATACTGCCATTAACAAAAAGCGATGAGGTGTAAAAACGACAAATTAAGGGTAAATCAAGACAGCTTGCCGCATAACATCTATAACCCTATTTCCTTTTTTATTTTCCCCGGCAGCTTCTCTGCAATCAGGCGGTATGATTGTTTGATATAAAACTCCCATTCGTGATGGGTTAAACAGCCGATATCAGCAATATGCACCCATTTATAACGCCCTATATAAGCCTGGGGCGAAAAACATTCCTTTTGCAAGGTTTCTTCAAAATCCTCATCCGGAACCTTTACGGATGCCGTCGCCGGTACGCTATCGGGGCCGGTAAACAAAAATGTTTTGCCACCCACATTAAAACACAAATGATCGCCAAGCTTAAGATCCTCAGTTACGCCGGGTAGCTGCATGCAAATGGTTTGAATGATTTCTATGGTCATAATCTTTATTCTTTCAGCCTGTCCTTTATCTTTTGTCTATCTATCCTTTATCTTTCTCTCCTACAAAGGCATATTTCCGTGTTTTTTCCTGGGGTTGTTCACAACCTTATTTTCCAGCATTTTGAAAGCCTGTATCAGTTTTATACGCGTTTCCGCAGGTTCTATCACTTCGTCAATAAAACCGCGCTCCGCGGCACGGTATGGGTTAGCAAAAGTGTCTGAATACAGTTGCTCCATTTCCCTCCACTTGGCTTCTTTATCCTCGGCCGTGCTTATCTCACGCTTAAAAATAATTTCGGCAGCACCTTTAGCGCCCATTACGGCTATCTCTGCCGACGGCCAGGCAAAATTCATATCAGCGCCTATGTGTTTAGAGTTCATCACGTCATAAGCGCCCCCATAAGCCTTGCGGGTGATCACCGTAATGCGGGGCACCGTAGCTTCGCAAAAAGCATACAGTAGTTTGGCTCCATTGGTTATAATAGCGTTCCATTCCTGGTCGGTACCGGGCAAAAATCCGGGCACATCCTCAAATACCAGCAGCGGTATATTAAAGCTATCGCAAAAGCGCACAAAGCGCGCTGCCTTAATTGATGAATGAATATCAAGCACGCCCGCCAAAAATGAGGGTTGGTTGGCAACAATACCAATGCTCCGGCCGGCAAGCCTGGCAAAGCCTACCACAATATTTTCAGCAAAATCCTTATGTACCTCCAGGAATGATCCGGTATCAATTACATGGTCAATGATCTCGCGGATGTCATAAGGTGTTGAGGCTATTTCGGGCAGCAGCGTATTAAGCTCGGGTCTAAATTCATTTTGTATCTCGTAGGGTAAAGCCGGCGCCCTGTCTTCACAGTTCTGGGGCATATAGCTTAGCAGCGCTTTTATGTTTTGGATGGCTGTAATTTCATTGGCACAGGCAAAATGTGTAACGCCCGATTTAGTGGCATGAGTAGTTGCACCACCCAGTTCTTCGGAAGTTACAACCTCGTGGGTAACCGTTTTTACCACATTTGGTCCGGTAACAAACATGTAGGAAGTATTCTCCACCATCAAAATAAAATCGGTTATGGCAGGCGAATACACCGCGCCACCAGCGCAGGGCCCCATAATGGCTGATATTTGCGGCACCACACCTGATGCCATGGTATTGCGATAAAAAATATCCGCGTAGCCCCCTAAAGATACCACACCTTCCTGAATGCGCGCCCCACCCGAATCATTGAGGCCTACTACCGGCGCACCGTTTTTGATAGCCAGATCCATGATCTTGCAGATCTTTTCGGCGTGGGTTTCTGACAGCGATCCGCCAAAAACGGTAAAATCCTGCGAAAAAACGTAAACCAAACGCCCGTTTATAGTACCGTAACCGGTTATTACACCATCGCCGGGGTACTTTTCCTTCTCCATCCCAAAATCGGTTGAGCGATGGGCAACCAGCATCCCTATTTCCTGGAACGACCCATCATCCATCAAAAAATGTAAGCGCTCCCGCGCGGTAAGTTTCCCTTTTTTATGCTGACTTTCAATACGTAACGTGCCGCCACCTTCAAACGCCTTCTGGCGTTTTTCTCTTAATAATCCGAGCTTTTTATTCACAATTCAGGTTGTTTGTAATAGGTTAAAAATAGTAATTAAATTGTAAGATTACTTTAAAACTGCATTGTGATACATTTTTGGAACGCTTTTTTATATATTTGTAATAATGAAGATCAGGAATTTCAAAATACTGATAGTGGCAATGTTCATGGGTGTCTTTATATTAAAGATGGCCATATCACTTGCGCCTGTATTTTTATATCTTGATAATAAAACCGTAAGCGCGGTTATTCTGCAGCTTGAGCAGGAAAGCAAAACCGAAAAAGACACACCTGATAAGGATACTTTTAAGGAAAAAAAAGGTTTTGATGCCTATGATCTGCACAGTATAGCCTTTATTACATTTGTTGTAGAAACCAATGTACTCCATAACCGGGAACATTGTTTATACAAACAGGCATATCACCCGGTAGTGCCCACGCCCCCGCCCAACGTTTAAATGATTAACCGGATACTTCCCTATCCGGATCGTAACGCTTTACAATTCATTTAAATTTTCATTCAAATTATCGATCTTATGCAAATTAAGCAAGGTGGCTTTGCCGTGGGCAATCTCAACCTAAAAAAATATTTTTTACCCAAAAACTTAAAAAGAGACCTTCCATCAAGTATTGTTGTATTCCTGGTAGCATTGCCGTTATGTTTAGGCATTGCACTGGCATCAGGCGCGCCGTTGTTTGCCGGTGTGTTAACAGGTATTATTGGAGGTATTGTGGTTGGTGCGTTAAGCGGTTCGCAGCTTAGTGTAGCCGGGCCGGCAGCCGGTTTAACCGTTATTGTGTTAAACGCCATAACAAGCCTTGGGACATACGAAACATTTTTGCTTGCGCTTGTACTGGCCGGTATTTTCCAAATGTTACTGGGTATATTAAAAGCGGGGACTATAGCCAACTATTTCCCCTCATCGGTTATTGAAGGTATGCTTGCCGCTATCGGTATCATCCTCATCATGAAGCAATTTCCTCATGCCGTTGGTTATGATGCCAATTTTGAAGGCGACGAACGCTTTAGCCAAATAGATGAGCACAATACTTTTTCGGGTATAATGCAGGCATTTTCCAAGATCAATTACGGCGCTGTTATAATAGCCGCAGTTTCTTTACTGCTGATGATCTACTGGCCGAAGTTTAAAAAGCTGGCCGTTGTGCCAGCGCCGTTATTGGTTGTTTTGGCGGGCATAGGTTTAAGCACGGTATTTGCCGGCACCGGTTTTGAGTTGCTTGATAAACAATTTGTGCGCATACCCATAGTAAACAGCAGCAGCGAGTTTTTTGCCCTGTTCAAATCGGCCGATTTTAGTGCTATAGGTAATAAACAGGTTTGGATAACCGCATTCACCATAGCAATAGTAGCCAGTTTAGAAACCTTGCTTAGTTTGGAAGCTGTTGATAAGATTGACCCGATAAAGCGTATATCACCCACCAACCGCGAACTGGTAGCCCAGGGAATTGGCAACATTACCAGCGGTTTATTAGGCGGCTTGCCCATGACAGCTGTAATTGTACGTTCATCGGCCAATGTTAACGCCGGCGGACGTACCAAAATGAGCACCGTGGCACATGGCGGACTATTATTGATATCATTGCTGTTTATCCCTGTGCTGATTAACCTTATCCCGCTATCATGCCTGGCAGCTATACTGCTCATGACAGGGTATAAACTAACCCGCATTAGCTTATTTAAACACATGTGGCATATGGGTCTCAGCCAGTTTATTCCGTTTGTGGTAACTATTGTGGCTGTGGTATTAACCGATCTGCTGATAGGTGTAGGTATAGGTATGCTGGTAGGTGTATTTTATATACTGCGTACCAATTTGCGTAACCCTTATTTTTACCAGATAGTTAAAAACGGCGATAAAAATGTGATCAGGATAAGACTTGCCGAAGAGGTTTCATTTTTAAATAAAGCCGCTATACAAGTCACGCTGACCAGTTTGCCCAAAGGCTCAGACGTGATCATTGATGGTTCCAATTCGCGGTATATTGACCCGGATGTACTGGAGATCATCCACAATTACAAGCACAATGCCTACACTAAAGGCATCATTGTGCAATTACATGAAATAAAGGAACAGTACGATGTACCTCCTTTAAAAGAATTAATGTATAACCCTAACTAAAAGAAAACATGGCTCTTATAGAAGAAAAAAAGAATGGCAAACCCGCCATTGACACCAGTAATTTAAAACTGGCCCAAACCGATAGCTACAACGCGTTGTTACGTGGTAATAGCCAATGGGTTGAACTCAAATTAAAAGAAGACTCAGAATATTTTAAAACCCTGGCAAAAGGCCAATGCCCACAAATATTATGGATAGGCTGCTCAGACAGCCGTGTGCCTGCCAACGAAGTAACCGGCACCAAGCCAGGCGAAGTGTTTGTACACCGCAACATTGCCAACGTAGTTGTACACTCAGACATGAACATGCTGAGCGTGCTTGATTATGCTGTTAATGTGCTTAAAGTAAAACATGTGATAGTAGCAGGCCACTACGGTTGTGGCGGTGTTGCAGCGGCCCTGAGCAATAAACAATTCGGACTGATAGATAACTGGTTGAGGCATATTAAAGATGTTTACCGCCTGCACAGTCACGAACTTGACCGTATTACCGACGAAACACAGAAACAAAACCGTTTGGTTGAGCTTAATGTGAGCGAGCAGGTATATAACCTTTGCAAAACCTCCATAGTTCAGAATGCCTGGATGGAGCGTCATGACCTGGAAGTTCATGGCTGGGTGATTGACTTAGGCACAGGCCTGATCAAGGATTTGAAAGTAAGCAGCAGCAGTCCGCATAATTTAGGTTATGTATATGCGCTGGACAGTATTGAATCTGTAGCCCAACATTAAGTTGTATATATAAAATCCCAGACCCTCTCCATACCTGTGTATAGAGAGGTTTATGTTTGGTTTGCCCCGGTTCGTGAAAATGGCCGGGGTTTTTTGTTGTAATAAAAGCAGTCGTGCTGAACTTGTTTCAGCATCCCACAGGACAGTTAAACCGGTATACGATATACCTTGCATGTGGGATCCCGAAATAAATTCGGGATGACTTTATTTTATCATTTAATCAAATTATACACTTAATACCTAATCCTACAAATTTTATTCTATTTTTATCCTGCTGCAAATAAGCAAGGATATTTTATGCTGAGACAATCAAAAGAAGCACGTACCCTAAAAGAAAACTTATTGCTGGCATCATCAACCGCATTTGTATCGGGCGTAACCAACGTGGCGGGCATGATTGCCTTTTTGGCCTTTACCTCCAACATTACCGGCCATGTGGCTACCCTGGCTAAACATATAGTGGAGCAAAATTTTGGCGAGATAGTAGTATTTGTTATTTGGCTGCTGATGTTTTTTGCAGGGGCTTTTATATCAAACTTTATTATTAAATCGCTGGAGCATAAAAGCCGTTACCGGGCGCACTCTATCCCTATTATTATTGAAATATTGCTGCTGCTGTTTGTTGCCATTTACGGGCATAACTTTTACAAGGAAACCCAAACGGAACGTGAAATAGTTATTGGGGTGATCATTTTTTCGATGGGATTACAGAATAGCCTGGTATCAACCATTTCGGGCGGATTGATCAAATCAACCCATTTAACCGGTTTGTTTACTGATCTTGGCGGTGATGTATCTGAATGGCTGCACCCCAATGTAGCAAAAACAGATACTATCAGGAATAAGATATATGTGCGCCTTACGGTGCTTTCCTTTTACTTTTTAGGCGGAATTATGGGTGGTTATTTTTTTAACCTGTATGATTTTGCCATTTTTTATTTTATACCATTAATTTTGCTTACCATTTTATATTATGATCTTTCGCCTGTTGCGCTGCATAAAATATCCCGGATATTTTGGGCGGGCAAAAGCGGATCGGTTTAAAACATCTAACAATATTAAATATACCTATGTGCGCTAAAAAAGACATTCACGATACCAGCCATATAACTTATGAAAGTTTGCTGGAAGGTAACAAGCAATTTATTGAGGATACCCTAAAATTAGACCCTCATTATTTTGAAAAGCTGGCCAACGGCCAAAAACCACCTGTATTATGGATTGGCTGCGCCGATAGCCGGGTGCCAGCCAACCAGATCACCAATACGGCACCGGGCGAAATATTTGTTCACCGCAATATTGCTAACATGGTTATCCACTCTGACATGAACATGCTGTCGGTACTGGATTATGCCGTAAACGTGTTAAAGGTAAAACATGTAATTGTAACGGGACATTATGGCTGTGGTGGTGTTATAGCAGCTATGAGCAACCAACAATATGGCCTGATAGATAACTGGCTGCGCCATATAAAGGATGTATACCGCCTGCACGCCGATGAACTGGACGCCATGGAGGATGCTCAAAAACGTACCGACCGCCTGGTTGAGTTAAACGTGGTTGAAAACGTTTATAACCTTTGCAAAACATCTATCGTGCAAAATGCCTGGGCAAACGGACAGGAATTAGGTGTACACGGCTGGGTTTACAGCCTCAGTACCGGTATTATAGGTGATATGAACGTAAGTACCTATAACAACGAAAACATGGATAACGTGTTTAGGTTTAAGTAGAAGCCCAGCCCCCTCTAAATCTCCCCCTGAAAGGGGAGACTTTAAATAAAAAGCGATGAATAAATAATATTCATCGCTTTTTTATTTTACCCCCCATCATTCAAGAAAGGGTTTGAGAAGGTCATGTTTTACCCTCCCCCTTTAGGGGGCCGGGGGGCTTTAAATTTCCTTACCCAAAAACGGGTACCTGTAATCCTTCGGCGGATCAAAGGTTTCTTTAATGGTGCGGGGCGATACCCAGCGTAACAGGTTGATCATAGAACCGGCCTTATCATTTGTACCTGATCCCCGGGCGCCGCCAAATGGCTGCTGACCTACTACTGCACCTGTTGGCTTATCATTAATATAAAAATTTCCGGCCGCGTTGCGTAAACGGTAAGTTGCCTCGGCAATAGCATACCTGTCCTGCGATATAATAGAGCCTGTAAGCGCGTAGATGGATGTTTTATCTACAATGTTAAGCACCTCATCAAATTGAGCATCCTCGTACACGTAAATGGTTAATACGGGGCCAAAAAGCTCTTCGCACATGGTTACGTAGTATGGATCATCAACTTTTAACACGGTAGGCTCTACAAACCAGCCCTTGGTTTTATCATAGTTGCCACCGGCAACAACTTCAACACCTTCGTCGGCTTTGGCAGCATCAATATATTTAGCCAGTTTATCAAACGATATTTCACTGATCACGGCATTGATAAAATTCTCAAAATCCTCAACCGGACCAATTTTAAACGACGTGATATCACGCTGCATATTGGCCTTTACCGCAGGCCATAACGATGCCGGCACATAAGCCCTTGAGGCAGCCGAGCATTTTTGTCCCTGGTATTCAAAAGCGCCGCGAACAAGCGCGGTACTTACCACATCGGCATTAGCGCTTGGGTGGGCCAGTACAAAATCCTTACCCCCTGTTTCGCCAACAATGCGCGGATAGGTTTTAAATTTATGGATGTTGGTACCAATAGTTTGCCAAATGTTCTGGAACACTTTGGTTGATCCGGTAAAATGGATCCCTGCAAAATCAGGGTGATTAAATATTACCTCGCCGGCAACGGGGCCATCAACGTATATCAGGTTGATTACTCCATCAGGTACGCCTGCTTCTTTAAATACCTGCATTAGCACATTGGCAGCAAATATTTGCGTGTAGGCTGGTTTCCATACAACCACATTGCCCATCATAGCAGCAGATGTTGGCAGATTACCCGCAATAGCGGTAAAGTTAAATGGTGTTAAGGCAAATATAAATCCTTCCAGCGGGCGTTGTTCCACACGGTTCCAAACACCTTTGCCCGATATTGGGGGTTGTTGCTGGTAAATTTCGGTCATATATTGCACGTTGAAGCGCAAAAAGTCAATCAGCTCACAAGCCGAATCGATCTCGGCCTGGTACGCGTTTTTTGATTGACCAAGCATAGTAGCCGCGTTCACTTTGGCACGGTACGGACCCGCAAGCAAATCGGCTGCTTTTAAAAATATGGCGGCACGTTGCTCCCAGGGTAAATTTTCCCAGTTGGCTTTGGCTGCTAAAGCTGCATCAATGGCAGCGGTAACATGACTGGCATCACCTTCAGAAAAAGTGGCCAGTAAATGTTTATGATCATGTGGCGGACGGATCTCCAGCTTATTGCCGGTACGTACTTCTTTGTCGCCGATGTACATAGGTATATCCAGTTGTTGAGCGCGGGCTTCGTCTAAAGCAGCCTTAAGCGCTACACGTTCCAAACTGCGCGGGCCATAGTTTAAAACCGGCTCGTTTTGCGGTGGCGGAACATTAAAAAATCCTTTAAGCATAGATGGTGATTTATGTTGCCGCAAAGATAGGAATTTTGCAGGGATGGGGAATTGACTGGGTGTCAAAATATGGATACTTTAAAACAGTTCAATACCGCTATGGCCGCGGGGCCTTTTACTTTTGTCGCAACAAAAGTAACAAAAATGCTTTTTTCTTTTTAGGCTTCTTTGCCGCACAGGCCTTTGCCCTGCCTTTGGTCTTATCAATAGTTTTTTAAGATTATTGTTATTGTTGAAATGGGGGTTCCAAGGGGGGTTAAGAACTAAAAACTTTGTGGAGAACGTTATTAAAAGGCAGGGTGAACTTATTTGCCCTATAGTCTGCCGGACTA
>NZ_JBFUJG010000032.1:0-54599 GCF_056401495.1 Mucilaginibacter sp. P4_E8 | reverse complement strand
AGGCCGTGGCGGCGAATGGATCATGAACAGGGCCAAAATCCCGGTAGCTGAGTACCAACAGTTTGCCAAAAAGTTTAACCCGGTAAAATATGACGCGGATGCCTGGGTAAAACTGGCTAAAGAAGCTGGTATGAAATACATTGTGATCACCGCAAAACACCATGATGGCTTTGCCATGTTTAAATCAAACGCCAGTAAATGGAATATTGCCGATGCTACACCATATGGCAAGGATGTTTTAAAACCATTGGCAGCAGCTTGTCATAAGTATGGTATTAAACTGGGCTTTTATTATTCGCAGGCGCAGGACTGGAATAATCCGGGCGGGGCGGCAGCACGCAAAATAAGCAGTGAAGGCTGGGCAAATCCCGATTCGGCAAAAATAGATGCCTATACTCAGGAACACAGCGGTCACTGGGATCCGGCACAAACCACTGCCACCATGGCCGATTATATTGATAAGGTAGCCGTTCCGCAGGTAAAGGAACTGCTTACCAATTATGGAGAGGTTGCGGTGATCTGGTGGGATACACCAACCAACATGACCGATGAGTACGCGCAAAAACTACATGACGTATTAAAGCTGCAACCCAACATCATCAGTAATGACCGGCTTAAACGCCCCAATTTTGCAGGTGATTATAAAACACCGGAACAAAAAATACCCAACCTGAGTGAACTTGACGGCAAAGACTGGGAAACCTGTATGACCATGAACGGAACCTGGGGTTATAAAAGCTTTGACCATAAATGGAAAACACCCGAAACCCTGATCCACAACCTCATTGATATTGCGTCAAAAGGAGGGAACTACCTGTTAAACGTTGGTCCAACTGATGAAGGGGAGTTTCCGCAGGAAAGCATCAATTCATTAAAAAAGATGGGCGAATGGATGAAGGTGAACGGCGAAGCCATATATGCCACCAAGGCCAGCCCTCTACAACCGCTAAGCTGGGGGCGCTGTACCCTTAAGCCCGATGGTAAAAACACGATCCTGTATTTTTCTGTATTTAACTGGCCAGCGGATGGTAAACTGGTAATTCCCGGATTTAAAAATGAAGTTGTTAGCGCTAAAATGCTCGCTGGTGGGGCCAGTTTAAAAACCGATGCAAGTAATGATGGCATAACTATAAACACACCTGCTAAAGTTACAGATAACATTGCTACGGTAATTAAGGTGGAAGTAAAAGGAGTTATGGATACGCAGGGAGTTAAAGCCACTGGTAAAATGAAAACAGGTGCAATTGATTAATAATTGGAGATATATCAATAATAGGTCAAGTTGAATGAAGCCACAATTACTTAAAGTATCAGCCGGTCCTGCTCAATCTTTTAGTGTTCGGCAAGATCTTGTTCCTTGTGTTAACAACCGGTGGCATTACCACCCGGAAATAGAGCTGATCCATTTTAAAAAAGGTAGCGGGACCCAATTTGTTGGCGATAATATACGGCAATTTAAATCTGGTGATATTGTAATGGTAGGGGCTTACCTGCCACATTACTGGCGGTTTGACAACATTTATTTTGCTCCGGATAATGATGTTCCTGTTAATATCGGGGTTGTCCATTTTGGCGAGAATTTTTGGGGAAATGATTTTTTGCAACTGCCCGAAAACAAGATGATCAAAACTATTCTGGAAAAAGCCAGGCGTGGGATACAAATTACCGGCAAAACTAAAAAGGTTATTGCCGAAATTATGGAAAGGCTGCTTATTGCCGAAGGGTCAAAAAGAATAGTTTTGCTAATTGAGGCCCTGACTGCAATTGCCGAATGTGATCATATGGATAACTTATCATCAATAGGGTTTAGCCCTAATGTGGAAGAATCGCGAAATGATTGCATCAATGTTATTTATAAATATTCACTGGCAAACTTCAAAAATAAAATACATATGGATGAACTTGCCGACCTGGTAGGGATCAGCCCAAACTCTTTTAGTCGTTATTTTAAATCGCGTACACGCAAAACCTATTCTAAGTTTTTGCTGGAGATTAAAGTTGGCCATGCCTGTAAGTTGCTTATAGAAAATAAGCTGCCATTAAAACAATTATGTTATGAAAGTGGCTTTAACAACTTCGCCAATTTTCRTAAATACTTTAAGCTCATTACGGGTAAAAGTCCTTTAAACTATCAAAAGGAGTTTATCCGGGTAAAATCCTAATTCTTTGTATGAAGAAATTTATATTATTTACCTACTTAACTATTTTTTATAGCGCTGTTGTTGTAAACGCGCAAGCCCGAAAAGAAATAGTTATTGCTACCAAAAATGTAAGTGTTATACTTACCATCGGCGCCAATAACAGGGTATATCAGTCATATCTGGGCAAGCGGTTTGTAAATCAGGATGATGACCGGTTAATACCCGGTGGTAAACATGAAGCCTATATTACCGGCGGGATGGAAGACCTGCTACAGCCTGCCATCCGTTTAACACATAGTGACGGTAATCCATCGCTCGAACTGCAATATGTAAGCCATGACGCGAAAAACCTGGATGATAATGTTTCGGAAACAAACATTTTGCTGCAGGATCCCAAATATCCKGTTCAGGTAATATTGCATTACCAGGCTTTCAATAAGGAGGATATCATAAAATCATGGACAGAGATCAGGAACAATGAAAAGGGTGAAATAACCTTAGATGATTATGCCTCATCCATGCTGCATTTTGAAGCTAAAGATTACTGGCTTACACGATTTCATGGCGATTGGGCCTCTGAAATGAAAATGCAGGAAAGCAAGCTTACCAGCGGGGTAAAAGAGATAGATAGTAAGTTAGGGACGCGTGCTGATATGTACCAAACCCCAGTATTTTTCCTGGCCTTGAATAAGCCCGCAGATGAAACAACCGGGGAGTTGATAGCCGGTACATTAGCCTGGACGGGTAATTTTAAATTCCATTTTGAAATTGATGAACGCAACGCGTTAAGGGTGATATCGGGCATTAACCCTTATGCCTCGGCTTATAAATTAAAAAAGGGTGAAACTTTTATTACTCCTGCCTTTATTTTCACTTACTCAACCACAGGAAAGGGGCGGGCCAGTCGTAATTTGCATAAATGGGCACGCAATTATGGTGTCCTTGATGGTAATAAGCCACGCCTTACGTTGCTTAATAATTGGGAGGCTACGCATGTTAATTTTGATGAAAAGGGATTGGTTAATTTATTTGATGACGCCACAAAATTGGGTACCGATCTGTTTTTGCTTGATGATGGATGGTTCGGCAATAAATATCCACGTAATAACGATAAAGCAGGGCTGGGGGATTGGCAGGAGAATAAATCAAAATTACCAAACGGGATAGGCTATCTGGTTAAACAGGCCGAAGCTAAAGGGTTAAAGTTTGGTATCTGGCTGGAGCCCGAAATGGTAAACCCTAAAAGCGAATTGTATGAACAGCATCCTGACTGGATCCTGAAGCTACCCAACCGCGACGAAAACTATCAGCGCAATCAATTGGTACTCGATCTTACAAACCCTAAAGTGGCTGATTATGTGTATCATGTTGTTGTTGATATGTTAGCTAAAAATCCCGGCCTGGCTTATATAAAATGGGATTGCAACCGCAGCATGACCAATGCATGGTCGCCGTATTTAAAAGACCGGCAATCTGCATTATATGTTGATTATACTTTGAGCCTGTATAAAATATTAGATCGGATACGGCAAAAATATCCACATTTACCCATTATGCTCTGCTCTGGTGGTGGAGGGCGTACCGATTATGGCGCTTTAAAATATTTTACTGAATTTTGGCCGAGCGATGATACCGATCCCCTGGAGCGCTTGTATATACAGTGGGGATATAGTAATTTTTTCCCAGCCTTAACCATCTCAAGCCATGTTACTTCATGGGGAAAGCAATCTATCAAATTTAGAACGGATGTGGCCATGATGGACAAGCTGGGCTATGACATTAAGGTTAGTAAAATGACGGATGAAGAAGTGAAGTTTAGTAAACAAGCCGTTAAAAACTATAACCGGCTAAACAATACAATTTGGTTTGGTGATCTGTATCGTATTGTTTCGCCGTATGAGGAGAATCGTATGGTGGTGATGTATGTAAATGAAGAAAAATCAAAAGCTGTTTTGTTTAATTATAACCTTAACACCCGGTACAAGGAAGTATTAAACAGGGTGCGCTTGCAGGGCCTCGACAGCCATAAACAGTACAAGGTAGAAGAAACAAACCTTATGCCTGGTACCAAATCAAACCTGGCAGAAAACGGACATGTATTTAGCGGCGATTATTTGATGACGATGGGACTTAATTTAACACCTGGAAAATTAATACCCTTAACCAGTATGGTGATAGAAATAAGTGCAGCGAATTAATAAATCATTTACGATCATGGAGTAACTCATTCAATGCCATTGGCCATCTTTTTCTGTAGGAAAAAGGTGGCTTCTTGTTTTTTGCAAAGAAATCTTTCAATATAAGTACAGCTTGTGTAAGCGCTTCTCAGCCCTGAATATTAATTTCAATTATGACCGGTTGATCAGACTTTTTTGATTGCCTGGATTAATGAAAATGGGGAAAGAAAATATCTTGTTATCACTCTTTTTCATTAACTTCAATCAATTAATATAATTATGTTTCGACGCTTACAGAGCAGGGTCAACCGTCATTTCGAACCTATTTTTTTATTACTGCTGACCGGTTTTTTGCTTATCGGCAGTATGACCCTGAAAGATAATTATCTCATCGTAACCAAATACAGCCCCTCGGGTATCATTAGCTGGGAAATTAATACCAGTAATGCCAGGCGGGATTCCATTTTGAAAGAATGGCAGGCCGGATTTAAAAAGGATCAGGTTTATACCAGTAAATCAACTTACTCAAAAACTGTAACCGGGATTGATACGGTAATTTTTCAAAACAATGCCGACTATGGCCTTATTGTGTGTTATGTAGGGATCCTGTTTATTTTAATTATCCGGATTGGCTATCAAAAGGTAAACCGCCATCGCCGAGTAATCTCGCAGGGAATGGTTTTCAACTTTATAGTTTTAGCCGTCCTGGCCGGGTTGCTAGATGTATTTGAAAATATAGGGACCAGCCGGATGCTACACCTCTTCATGCTTAAAGAAGCATTACCCGGTGTCTGGACCATCTGCATTTTTGCATGGGCAAAATACCTGTTGTTGGCTATTGTGGCCAGCAAGTTGCTATATGAGTCTTTTAAGTTAGGTAAGCCCAGGTTTTGGCTTGATTATGTATCAGCATGGCTGGGGAAATTACTTACCTACTCCTGGCGGTTCCGTATTGTACTGCTCACGCTGCTAACCTTTTTCATGGGGATATTTGTAAGTGATCAGATACAGGACATGCTGCTGTCAATCAACACATCCCGAAGCGCTAGTTTTTATTTCCTGGCCTCAACCACGCTGCTGGCCCTCATGTGCTGGCATTTACCAAAGGCAATTGATAATTCCATTAAAATAAGCTATAAGGCATTTTTTATGGGACCTGTTGATTTTAATACCCGGTTGCAGGCCGGCGCCAGACCAGCCGGTAAAGTAGATGTTGGCCGGTTGCTGGGTGCTGCCGCTTTTTTGATCCCTGCTACGGGTATCCTGCATACCATGAACGTTTACCATATTAATTACCTGCTTAACGGAATATCCCCGCTGGTTCTTCTGGTGGCTTCCCTGGGCTTTTATAAAATCGTTTTGCGCTATAACTGGATTGACCGCATATATAAATCAGGAACAACAGTGATTCAATGGCGCTATTGGTTGACCATAGCACTGCTGTTGCTACCAATGTTTATATGGGGTTACGGATATGGTAAACAAAGCCGTGAACCTTATTTTCTTGCTTATTTATCACTTGACCTGGTCTTTTTATCGGTCATTTTTATGATTACGGTCACCCTGCGTACCAGCGTTCCGGCTATTGCCAAATGGCGTGCCGCGCCCTGGATCATTTTCAGTGGACTTGCCGCTATGCTTTTTTTTATCTTATGCAATTTTCCACCCATTTTAAATGAACTTACCAGTGGCAACCGCTTTTATACCATGCCCATAGTATTATGCGCTATTGCCGGTTATTTATTGTTTTTTTCCTTTTTGCTGTTTGCAGGCAAAAAGGTAGGTATCAGCATGATCACTTTTTTATTGCTGTTTACCCTTTACCGGTCAGTAAGCACCATCACCACCTATCATGAAGCTCACGTTCAAAAACAAAAGAACTATCAAAAAAACCTGGATTCATTAAACAATTATACAGAGCAATGGCTAAACAGCCGCAAACAGGAAATTAAAGCTTTTGTTGCTCAGCATCCTGGTAAGTCTTATCCCGTATTTTTTGTAAATGCCTATGGCGGGGGTATCAGGGCTACAGTATGGACAACCATGGTTATAGGTACACTGGATAGTTTACTCAAGAGCGGGTATAAGGGTGACAATCAGGTGAAGGATTTTCAGCACTATGTTTTTTCCTATTCTGGTGCATCAGGCGGCACGGTAGGTTTATCATTGCTTTGCAGTGCCCGTTATCAATACCGGCAAAATGTGAGCGCCGATACAGTTTTTTATCCGGTTAATTCCCTCGCCGTTTACCGGAATGATTATCTTACTTCGGATATTGTTGCTTTGCTCGGAAGGGATATGCTGGCATCTGCGCTGGGAATAGCACCCTGGACAGACAGGGCAAGATTGATGGAAGAGGATTGGGAAAGGCATACCTATGCCCATCACATGGATCTGGGCGTTACAATGGGTAGGATGTGGAAGGGGAGCAATTACGAAGTGCCGCTGCTGTTTGCCAATACATTTGATGTGGATAGCGGAAAAAAGGGTATATCAGCGCCAGTATTATTGGATAGCCTTGATTTTCCATCGACGGTGTTTTTGGAACAGGAAATTGAGGATCCCGGCGACCTGCGACTGAGTACTGCGGCTTTTCTGAGTGCCAGGTTCCCTTATGTGAGTCCTACAGCTAAATTAAACGGAAAGCATCATTTTACTGATGGAGGCACCTGGGATAATTCCGGTGCAGAGACTTCGCTGGGGGTGTTGAACGTGTTTGAGAGGGTACGCAGCAAGCTGATTAAGGAGGATACCATATTTAACTATATACAGCCACAATTTTTGTCTCTCCCTAATTCGGTGAAACGGACGGAGCCAATAGGTAAGCCCAAAAATTTATTTGAGCCGCTGGCGCCACCGGTAGGCATATTGAATAGCAGGGTAGGCTATATGAAAAAATCAGATGGATGGAACTACTCTCTTTCTAAGATGAAGCATTATGGTTTTTATTTATTCAAACCTACTACTGATCAGGTACCCAATACAAGTATATGGCCGGTACTGCCACTTGGCTGGCAAATTTCAGATTATGCTATGAACAGGATGCAGGTAAGTGTATTAAGAGATAGTGCTGAAATTAATAGGGTGTTAGCACGTTTTGGCATCGTCAGAAAAAAGGGGAATTAACTTACATTTTCAAGCCATCTATAATAATTCGGGAAAATATCCATCGGTGTCTCTCAAAAGGCCATTTATCTAACAGGTAAACGGCCTTTTTTATTTATAACGCCGTATAATGCCGCTGTACAATCAATCCTTTTATTAGTAAAGTTTCCTCATGATTAATAAAAATTTAATTGTGGGTTAAGCGTATCGAGAAAAATATTTTTTTGAGATGATCACTATATTCCTATCGTAACTATACCCTACAAAAGCCCTACAACGCTTGCGATTTATGCGTATTATGATATTTATAAATCATTTATAATCAGTTATTTATAAAATATTATATAGATTTACGCTTATAAAATAACCTAAAAGCCTTTATCACATCTGCCTTAATATCACATTTTGATATTCATAAGTCCCGCAAATGTCTGTTAACAGGCCGTTTTGACCGAGCAAAGTTTAGATCGACAATTAACAAATATTTATAAACCACTTAACTATTAACTTATGAGATCAAATTTTAACTCTTATCTGCTCTGCGGAGTAATTATGGTATTATTTGCTTTATCATCCTGCCGTAAGGATAACCGGAACGACATTATACCTGCAAATGAACCTGCTCCAAAAGAAAATCAAACCACACAAGCGGTAACAGCGGCAACATTTAAAGTAGTAGGCTACTTACCCAGCTGGGAAGGGGATGTAAACAGCATCCAGTACAGCAAACTAACGCACATTAACTATGCCTTTCTTACCCCTACAACCGGCGGAGGTTTAAACCCGCTCGATAATTTACCAAAATTCACCAGTCTGGTTTCAGCTGGGCATAATAACAATGTTAAAGTACTTATTGCTGTTGGCGGCGGCGGTGGCGGCGATGCTTTTCATACCATAGTAGCCAGTTCCGGTTTACGTACCGCTTTTGTTAACAACATGGTGAACTTTGTAAATCAATATAATGTTGATGGGGTTGATATTGACTGGGAATTTCCATCAGTTGGCACCGAGGCTAATAATTTTTTATTGATGATGCAGCAACTGGCCACAGCCATGCATAACAATGGCAAGCTGTGTACCGCTGCCGTTATTTCAAATGGCGCCACTTATGTAGTAAGCGGTTTGTTTACTGCCGTTGATTGGCTCAACATCATGGATTATGACGACAATAACTTCCAGCACTCCACCTATCAATCCGCGGTTGACTGTTTAAACTACTGGAACAGCCGCGGTCTGCCTCTTGAAAAAACCATATTAGGTGTGCCATTTTACGCTCGCGATAACCGCTATGATTATTCTACTGCTAATTATAACACGATACTGGCACAAGGAGGCAGCCCAAATTCAGATACTTTTCAAAACTTTGGTTATAACGGTATCCCTACCATAACCAGTAAAACCAATCTGTCTTTTGACAGGGGGATTGGTGGTATGATGATCTGGGAATTAGCGGGTGATGCTACCGGGGCTAACTCCCTGTTATCGGCCATTCATACAGCAATAGTTGCACATGGCGGCGGCGGTGGTGGCGGCACAACTACCGCTCCGATTGGTACTGTAATATCCCTTAAAGGTTTTAATAACAAGTATGTAAGTGGCGAAAACGGTACTCAAGCCATGACCTGTACCCGCACTACTAGCGGCGATTGGGAACATTTTACCGTAATTGACGCGGGTGGTGGCAAAATATCGCTGCGCAGTATGGGCAAATATGTATCCTCAGAAAACGGAACCATGGCTATTACCTGTAGCCGTACTACTGCAAGCGATTGGGAAAAGTTTGACTGGATCCCTACTACTGATGGGAAAGTTACTTTACGGGGCAATAATGGCAAATTCATCAGCAGCGAAAATGGTACGCAGGCCATGACCTGCACCCGCACTACCGCATCCGGGTGGGAAGCTTTTGGGGTAAATCAATAATAAACTAACCTATCATTAACCAATAATCAAATAATTTATGAAAACAAATTTAAACTCCTTTCTGCTATGTTGTATAGCAGTGGTGCTTTTTGCACTTTCATCTTGCCGAAAAGATAATAACTTTTCACCATCGGCCCCAACTCCATCTCCCGATGCAAGCCCCAGATCTTTAGGTACATCAGCTATCCCCACCGGCTTTAAGGTAGTTGGTTACATGCCAAGCTGGGCAGGCGCTGTTAACCAGGTTCAGTACTCCAAGCTTACCCACATTAATTACGCGTTTGTAATACCAACCTCATCAGGCGGCCTGGGTGCTATTGATAATATTCCGAAGCTGCAAAGCCTGGTATCAACCGCTCATGCAAATGGTGTAAAGGTGTCTATCTCCATAGGCGGATGGAATGATGGCAACGATAGTGGATTTGAATCGCTGGCTGCTAATTCAGGATCGCGTACTAATTTTGTCAATAACATTGTCAATATGGTTAACCAGTATAACCTTGATGGTGCCGATATTGATTGGGAATATCCGGATGATGGTGCCTCATCAAATAATTATTCAACCCTGATGCAGCAGTTAAGTACAGCCTTGCATAACCAGGGTAAGCTGTTAACCGCGGCAGTTATTTCTGGCGATGGCTCCAGCATTCAGAGCAATGTGTTTGGTTATGTGGATTTTTTAAACCTGATGGCCTATGATGGCGAGGGTTCAAATCATTCACCGTATTCATTGGCTTCATCTTCGTTAAGCTACTGGCTTGGCAGGGGTTTACCTAAGGCAAAAGCCATATTGGGTGTGCCATTTTATGGCCGGGAGCCATACACTTCCTATGCCGATATCCTTGCAGGTGGCGGTAGCCCTAATTCAGATACCTGGAACGGGATAGGTTACAATGGCATCCCTACCATTCAAAGCAAAACAACACTGGCCCTTAACCAGGGAGGTGGTATTATGATGTGGGAACTGTCACAGGATGCCACAGGCGCTAACTCCCTGCTATCGGCCATTTTTACTACGCTTTCTGGCAGCACAGGTGGGGGCACTACTGCGCCAATTGGGCAAACCATAACACTTAAAGGGTTTAATAACCAATATGCAAGCGGCGAGAACGGCACACAAGCCATGAGGTGCAACCGTCCAACAGCATCGGCGTGGGAAACATTTACCGTGGTTGATGCCGGTGGTGGCAAAATATCGCTGCGCAGTATGGGCAAATATGTATCCTCAGAAAACGGAACCATGGCCATTACCTGCAATCGTACCACAGCCAGTGATTGGGAAAAATTTGATTGGGTACCCACCACAGATGGAAAGGTTACTTTAAGGGGTAATAACGGCAAATTTATTTCAAGTGAGAACGGCACGCAAGCCATGACCTGTACCCGTACCACCGCATCGGGATGGGAGGCATTTGGAGTAAATCAATAATAAGTACAACTTTAATCAACAGCCGTTGCATATTGTTGCACCGGCTGCTTTTGTTTAATAATATCCTGACTATTGAAAATTCGGGATAATATCCAAAATAATTTCAATTAAGAGTAAGGGTAAACCAGGATCAACGTGTTTTAAGGGGAAAATAATAAAAAAATAACCCCACAACACATTATGAAAACAAGAATCCTGTTATTAATTGCCGTAGCTTTTATCTCGTTTAAATTATCTGCACAAACGCAGCCAGGTACACCAGTACAACAAAGCCCGCCCGCCCCAGTCAACCTGCAATTGGGTTCGTTCGAGGCTGATTACACCTATTCGCCATTTAAGGTTAATGGCAAGGATATGAACATACAACAGGTTAATGGTACACTTACATTACCTGTATATAGTAAAATGCAAAATGGCAAGCTTGACTTTTTTTTGGCCGGGGTTGGGTACAGTGGCCTGTTTCTTTCGGGTATGGGATCTGAGTTTGGAGGGTCAAAATTTCACTCATTTTCCGTACCGCTTACTTTTCAGAAATCATTTTCGCCTAAGTATGCCTTGATCGTTTCCGTTATACCATCACTTTCCTCCGATTTGAAGGATATCTCTGGAGAGGATATGCTTTATTCTGGCGCTGCTATGTTAAGGATCAAAAAGTCAGATAAGTTTTCTTATTCGATAGGGGCAGCATTCTCCAAACAATTTTTTGGAACGCTACTGGTGCCAATAATTGGTATTGACTGGAAAATTAGCGATAAACTGAGCTTTTCAGGAACATTACCGGTTTCTGAAAAATTAAAATACCAGCTATCAAATAAAAGCGCTATGGGTATAAACATTGATTTTGGCATTGGGGGAGGGTCATACCGCTTGTCAAAGAAAATGAACTCGGATTATTTCCAGGCCCAGCAATTTAAAACCAGTTTGTTTTATGAATATATGTTGGCAAAAAACTTTTCGATCAACGTTAGTGCGGGATATAACTTTACACAGCAGTTAGACTTGTACTCCAAAGATCAAAAGGTAAACTGGGCACCCTTCAATAGCTTGAATAAGCGCGTGCCTTTGGCCGAATTAAAGAAAGCGGGTGTTGCAGTTCAAACCGGAATTAACTATCGGTTTTAACAATGCATTTGAATCAGTGGTCGGTAAATAATGATCAAACAAACTTATTTAACAACAACAATGATCAGTAAAATGATAGAGGTTTTTAAAACGGATGTTCAGGATGTAGACCAGTCAGTGCTGATCATCCGAAAATTGACAGAACATTTGCCTGGCAGTCGCATAAACTTCGACCTGGAAGATTGTGATAATGTTTTAAGGGTCGAAGGAGAAAATTTCTCAACAGAAAGTATTATCCGGTTGCTGAATAATTGCGGCCATCAATGTGAGGTGCTTTTTTAGGGAATAAACTGTTATGCGTAAATTTCTGAAAGTATTATCGAGCCTGATATTTAACTTTATAAGAAAAGCCAAAGCCGGTTCTTGCATAAGAACCGGCTTTATTGATGCTTGAGGTCAGGATAATTTAAGAAAGCTTTATTTTATCCCATAGCTTACTTTCAACCACCTGAGCTATTACCTGTTCCCTGTAATTCCTGCTGATAGGGATGCGGTGGGTTTGCATAAAGATTTCATTTCCCTCAATGCCTTCAATTTTACTGATAGATACCATATAGGATTTATGCACCCGGATAAAAGACCGGCTGTCTAAATTTTGCTCTAAACTTTTTAGGTTTAACAGGGTGATATATTTGCCTTTCCCTGTAAAAATGGTCACATAATTTTGCATGCCCTGCACGTACAGGATATCATCAAAATATATTTTCTCGTATTTGTTACCGCATTTAATAAAGAAGTAATCAGCATCCGGTACATCCTTTTGCTGCCCCGGTGAAGCTGAATTGGTAAGGAGCCGGTGATAATCCTTAGCTTTATGGGCCGATTTAAAAAAGCGGTCGAATGTGATGGGTTTTAACAGGTAATCCAATACGTTTAGCTGGAAACTTTCCAATGCATAACTGGGATAAGCCGAGGTAATTACTACCATAGGCGGATTTTGCACGATCTTTAAAAAATCTATCCCATTCATTTTGGGCATCTGTATATCCAGGAATATCAAATCAATCTGGTGCTGGTCCAACAGTTTGATCAGTTCAAGCGGGTTTTCACAGGTCGCGGTCAGATGTAAAAAATCAACCTCTCGTACATAATTGGCCAGGCCCTCCCGCGCTAATGGCTCATCATCAATAATTACACAGTTGATCATCATATATCTGTTAGTGTTCAGGCCATTTGCAGTGTCGACGACAGTTCAAACTCGGCTAATGTAAGCTGCAGTCTTACCTCAAACCTATTCGTGTTATTTTGTATATCCAGCTCATATTGCTCCGGATATATCAGGTCAAGTCTTCTCCTGACATTTTTTAGGCCGATGCCACCGTAATTTAATACTTCGTTAGCTGCCTCTGTTGATGTGCTGTTGGCAATAAACAGATTCAGCTGTTGCTGATCCAATGCTAATTTAATGCTGATCCAGTTGGGGCCGTGGGTATGCTTGGAGACATGTTTAAACGCGTTTTCAACAAAGGTCATCAATATAAAAGGGGCAATACCTAAATGATCTGCAAATGGCTCTTCAACTTCAAAGGATACATCTATGTTGTTGTTTTGCCGGAGTTTTTCAAGTTCAATAAAGTTTTCGAGATAGGTAAGCTCTTTACCAAGCGGGATCTGCTGGTCATTACATTCATATAGCTGATACCGCAATAACTCAGAAAATTTGGCAAGGGAAGCCGATGCCATATCAGGGTTTTTATGGATCAGGAAAAATATGGAATTGATACTGTTAAACAAAAAATGCGGGTTAAACTGGTATTTCAAAAATTTAAGTTCTGTTTCCAGTTTTTCTTTCTCTAAAAGTTGTTGTCTTCTTTCGGTTTGTATCCAATTCTTGGTTAACTTAATGCTCATGGCAAGCGTCATACTGGCCACGGTAGAAGGGAGCGATGTGCCAAAAAAATGAAAAAAACTGCCTGCCTCGGCTCCAAACATCGTCTGAATAGTACAGTGCGCTAAAAAAGCACTCAGGTAATACCCGGTATTAATTAATGAGGCCGCGCAAACTATAGTTAGGGTCAGGTAAATGATATATTCGATCAGCCTGTTTTTTTCGAGGTATCGCGGGATCAGAAAATATAAATTAAAATATACCGCCAGCGCCTGGAAAACTACGTAAGCAAGGATCTTTACCGTATAAGCCGAAAAAAACATGGAGTGTGCAGCTTTTAAAGGATCGCCAACAGCCAGCAGCCACCACAAATAATGGTAAACACACCAAAATGGAATATGGTATAGCTTGTATTTAAACAACCAGTTGTTATTGGAACTATTAACTGATAAAGCGCTCATTTCCTTTTGGTAACATTTTATCTAAGATACATGAATTGTATTTATTTATACAGTGCTTTTACATGAACCACCTTAAATAATTGACCAATTACCTGTACCAATGTATGAGTGGTGATTTTAGCGCTCCAGCTATTGGTATATTGCTTTTTGGTTGATTTTCTGCGTTTTATCAATTATATGCTGCCGCTTGTCATTCCTATTTTTTTAAGTTTTTACGCAGCTATTTCTTTGGGTTAGCAAATAAAAAACGCCGAACCCACATGAAGACCCTTTGCTTTAGCTTGTTACTGTTTTGTTTATTACAGGATACCTTTGCACAGGTATCTGGAAAAATCACCATTAATAATGGCCAGCCACTTTCATTTGCAAATGTATCCTTGCTAAAACGCACCGATACATCGATAGTAAAAAGTACACTGACCAATGAAAATGGCATTTACCGGATTGCAAATACCCCACCCGGCAATTACGTGCTGAGGTTAAGCAGCGTTGGGTACCAAACCTGGATTTCCTCCGCGTTTGAGCTAACCGCTAATAAAACCGATAAAGATTTTGGAACAGTAGTAATGAATGAGGCTACCAGGCAGTTAGGGGAGGTGGTGATACGGGCCAATAAGCCATTGTACCAGCAAAGGCCTGATGGCATGGTGGTGAATGTTGGAAACAGTGTGCTCACTAAAGGGAGCTCGGCTTTACAGGTTTTAGAAAGATCACCAGGGGTGGTTATTGATCGCCGGAATAATGGTATTAATTTAAATGGTAAAAGCGGGGTAGTGGTAATGATGGATGGCAAGCTCATGCGTATGCCGACAGATCAGGTGGTCACCATGTTAAACGGTATGAGCGCCGATAATATTGATAAAATAGAATTATTGACAACCCCACCTGCCGGGTACGATGCAGAAGGCAGTGCAGGCTTGATTAATATTGTATCAAAGAAAAATAAAAAGCAGGGCACCAGCGGTTCATTTACCCTGAGCGGCGGCCAAGGCTGGGGCGAAAAGGGATCGGGTAGTATTAATTTGGCTAAAAATACACAAAACACTAATTTATATGGATCCTATTCGTTTTCGCACAACAGGACGTATAGTCACCTGTTTATCACAAGCGCACAATATATGCCCTTTTTAGGGGGAGACGCAACTGTTGTTTTTACCAGCGTTACAAAACGCGTACAAAATGATCACAATGCCATATTGGGAGCTGATTTTAAGCTAAGCCCCAAAATAACTATTGGAGGAAGTATCACTTATAACAACAGTAATTCACCGGCCACTACTTATAATCATGCTTTGTACACCGTTTTGCCCGATTCCTTATTGACATATGATGGCCGTATAAGTGGTTTGAATGCCTGGAATAATCTGATAGGCTCCGTTAACCTTGAAAAAGTGATAAGCGAAGGAGAGAAGATCAGTTTTGATGCAGATTACATCTATTATAAAAACGACAGCCCCACCGATGTACAGAGCTCCTTTGTTAATAAAAACGGCGAGCAGGTGTATGCCGATAATAGCGTTAATGCTCCGCTGCAAAAGGGTTTTGCAAATACTTCGATAAAAGTAGGTGTGGCCAAAATGGATTACACCAAACAATTAAACACCAAATTAAAATTGGAAACGGGTATTAAAGGCACTTATACCACAAGCTCAAGTTCATCGGGAATAGAAAGCCTGACGAATAGTGCTTGGGTTAAAAATACCGAAACAGCTAATGATATTTACATGAAGGAGGGTATAGGAGCTGCTTATGCTTCTGTTAATGCGCAAATAAGCCCGTCAACCAATCTGGTTATAGGGGCAAGGTATGAGTATTCTTATACCAATATGGATGATCCGCATACAGGGGAAAGTCTGGTACACCGTAAGCTTGGAGTGCTGTTCCCCAATGTTTCGTTTTCCAAAAAGCTTAATGACAGGTCTGAATTGCAATTATCTTACACCAAAAGGATCAGCAGGCCCACTTATAATGACCTTGCATCCTATGTAGCCTACAGTGACCCTACGGCAGTTTATACCGGCAATCCTTTTCTTAAACCTACCATTACCAATAACATAAAACTAGGTTATAATTACCGTGACTATTCATTTTCATTGCTTTTTAGCAGGGATGATCATCCTATAACAAGGTATCAGCTAAGCACGGGGCCGTCAAAAGATCTGCTATATATTTCTCCGCAAAACCTGACATTTCAAAACAATATAACCTTTCAGGCCAACGTGCCGGTAAAAGTCAACAACTGGTGGGATATGACCTATAGTTTTACCGGAGGGCTAAGTCAGCTTAAAGGTGCCGGTTATACTATCAACCCGTTTGAAAAAACTTACTTCATTTATTCCCTGAATTTCAATGAGTCGTTTAAATTACCCAAAAGGTTTTCCTTTGAATTATCGGGCTGGTACAATTCCTTATCCTATAATGGAACGGTAAAAGTTGATGGTTTTGGGTCATTAAATGCAGGGATAAAAAAAGAATTAAAAAACAATGGCGGCAGTTTTCAGCTCTCTGTTGCTGATATTTTAAGAACCGTACGCATACATGTTCATTACGGCACTGTAACACAGGAGGCTTTTGCTATAAAGAGCCATGTTGATGTTCAAACAGAATCTGCTAAGTTTCCGATCATAAAACTTACTTATTCCAGGTCATTTGGCAGCACCCGTGCTGGCCAGGGTAACCAGGACAACGGTAGTAAAGACGAAAGGGACAGACTAAGGAAAGATTAAAGTGTAAATTAAAAATATTAAAATGATTTTTTAGTACTGACATACTGCTGTCACCACCCTATATCATTTTTGTATAAACTTAATGGTATTTAATGAATGAACAGGATAGACAGGCTTTTGGAGATGCTTGCAGTTTTACAAACAAAAAAGGTTGTAACGGTTGACTATTTAAAAGAAAAATTTCATATCAGCACCCGTACGGTATACCAGGATATTCAATTGATTGCTGAACTAAGGATATCGGTACAGTACGAAAGCGATAAAGGTTGCATTATTTTGAAAGGGTACTACCATTCTCTGTCCGGAGATCAATCTTCAGACCCTGGTGCCCACGTTTCACAGAGCATCATACTCATACCGGCGGCTCTAAAAAACGACATAATGACCCTGATTTCAGCCAATGAAAGCGAGAAAGGCAAGTTAAAATAATGTCAGGTTATTTCAATATAACTGTAATGATCGGGGTATTCTTAATACAAACTTAACACTGGTGTTTTGTTATCTAAACATGCCCGAGCGAAATTTGCAATCCGTATGGAAACAGTAAATATGCCCTTATTACATACATTAGATGGATTTGAATGCATATTTAAAGACAATTACTCTCCTCTTTTTCGCTACGTAAATTCTATAGTGAATGATGAAGATATGGCGAAAGACATACTTTCTGATCTKTTTTTAAACCTGTGGCAGCAAAAGGATCAATTAAAAATTAATGAGCTAAAGCCGTATTTGTTTCGGGCTGCAAAAAACGGCGCGATAAAGGCCCTTTCAGCCCGCTATCAAACTTCACAACTGCCGGATGACGCATTCAATATCCCGGAAAATACCTATAATCCGTTCGAAAAATTTGTTGCCAAACAATCCATAAAAATTGTTGAAGATCTTATCAACAGGCTGCCATCTCATCGCAAAGAAATGATTGAGTTAAGATTGTTGGGTTTAAAAAATGCCGAAATAGCCCAGGTGCTTGACATATCAGAGAAAAAGGTAGAATATAATATGCGGGAAGCTATTGAACAGCTGAGCCATGCTGTACAAAACCGTAACCTGGATAAGGCAACCATAGCGGGCGGACTTATGCTGATCAATATAATCTTTACCATAATATAACTTTGTTTGGCGATTAAATAATAAGCCATGTCAAAACAACAAAAGCCGGGATCATATTCCGGCTTTTGTTGTTTTGATGGTACTTAACAAAAGTTTAACATATACATAATTATTTCTTTAGGTGGAAAGCGACCCTGTAATGCTCTTTAAGTAAAATTAAAAAGTGTGAACTGGGAAACAATATTAAATTATGTAAATGGCGAAAGCCGCCCTGAAGAAATACAGGAGGTTACCGATTGGGCCGATGAGCAAACGGAACACCGATATTTACTCACTTACCTGGAAAGGAAAAAAAGGCAACTTGAACAGCCCTTGAAGCCAGGCGATATTGACGAACAATGGTTGCATCTCCTCAACAGGATCTTCGGATCGTCAGAATCAAACAATAAAAAAGATTTTAAAACATCGCGCTGGCTTACCGGTATTGCTGCCAGCTTATTGCTGCTTTGTTCTTTAGGATGGCTTTATGTACATAATACAAGGTCACAGATTGAAAATACCACGCAAACATTACAAAGCGCTCAAAATTTGGGTGGCCGCCTTACGCTGCCCGATGGCACAAAGGTATTTATGGCGCCAAATTCAAAAATAAGCTATAACAACTCATTTGGTACCGCTAAGCGCGAAATACAATTAACAGGCGAGGCCTTTTTTGATGTTAAGCATGACTCGCACAAGCCTTTTATCATCCGTACCGATAATCATTTAGCGGTAACGGTACTGGGTACATCTTTTAATATTTACGCCCGCCCAAAAACAAATACCGAARTAAAGGTTGCCACGGGGCTGGTGGGTATAACTGAAAATAACCACACACATTTTGTAAAGGCCGGTCAGCAACTCATTTACCAATTAAGCACGCATAAAATAACCATTAAGGAAGTAAATGCTCAGGATGCATCGTCGTTGCAAAACCAAACCCTGTTTTTTAAAGAAGACAATGCCGATGAAATAGCCGAAAAACTGCAACGGTGGTACAATATTAAAATAGAAGTACAGCCATCAGCCAGGAAACGCGCACGCTTTAGCGGCGAAATGAAGGATACGGGCATTGATCATCTTTTACATGGCTTAAGCTACGCTACAGGTCTGCATTACCACTATAAAAACCCACATACTGTTATAATATTCTGATTAAACATGAAACAACTTAAACTTTTATTTATTAGCAAAAAATTATGCCCGCTTTTACTGCTGCTGCTATTTTCAGTAATGGTAAAAGCACAGGTAAAACCATCAGATCAGTACAGCTTTGATCAAAAGCGTATCAGCATACAAACAATAGTAAATACCCTTAAAGCCAAATATGGCTATAAGGTTTCTTTTGGTACTGATATAAATATGAACAGCCAGGTTACATTACCGGATGAAAACCTGCAGTTTGATAAGCTTGCCCAGGTATTACAACAGCAGGCAGGCATTGGCATTAAAAACATTGATGGCAACCTGGTTATTAAAAAGCTGGACATGATTACAGTTAGCGGCTCTGTTATATCGGCAGATGATAAATTACCACTTGTAGGGGTTACCGTAAGCGACCAGGCAAAGAAGCTGTTGCTTTTCACTAATGCCGATGGTAAGTTTTCTGTTTTGGTACCGGAGAGTAGTACCATAAACTTTTCTACAGTTGGCTACACCACCCAAAGCCAGGTTTTTAATAAAACTACGGCGGGTGTAACCATCACCTTAAGTCAGTCAAACGCTACTTTGAATGAGGTAGTAGTTACCGCGTTGGGCATTAAGCGTGATGAGAAAGCATTGGGCTATTCGACCAGTAACATAAAGGGGCAGCAACTTACAGACGCGATTTCAAGCAACTGGACCGATGCGCTTTCTGGCAAAGTTGCGGGGTTAAACCTGATCCGCTCAAACAGCGGACCGACCGGATCGAACAAGATTATTTTAAGAGGCCAAAATAACCTTACCGGCGATAATGAAGCACTAATTGTTATAGATGGTGTAGTGATCAACAATGGTAGCGGAAGGCGCACAGGAATTGCCGGCGAAAACGTGTATGGTACCGGCAGTGATAATATGCCTGCAGATTATGGCAGCAGTATCAATGATATTAATCCTGAAGATATTGAAACTGTTTTTATACTAAAAGGTCCCGGCGCCGCAGCTTTGTATGGCCAGCGGGGAGCCAATGGCGCTGTTATCATTACCACTAAATCAGGCAGCTCCAAAAGAAAAGGTCTTGGTATAACCGTAAACTCCAATGCATCTATAGAAAAAATTAACCGCTGGCCCGATTTGCAATATGAATACGGACAAGGCCTGGCCGGTGCATCTTATTATTCCTATGGCGCCGGTCCGGATGGTGCAAGTACCAGCGGTACAAGTTCGGCTTACGGCCCACGGTTTGACGGGCAAATGTTTTACCAGTTTGATCCCATAACCCAAAAACAATCAACTGTCAGGACGCCCTGGGTGCCTTATAAAAACCAGACACGTGAGTTTTTTGATACGGGCCAAACGTTTACCAACTCAGTAAGTATTGATGGCGGGTCAGATAAAACCACCGCCCGTTTTTCGGCAACCAATGTAAACAACAAATGGATAGTGCCCAATACCGGTTATGGCCGTAATACGATAGCCTTATCCGTAAACTCCAAGATCAATGATAAACTTACGATAAGCTCAAAAGTAAATTATCAGAACAAATTCAGCGATAATTTGCCCGGAGCTGGCTATGGTAACCAATCGCTCATGTACTGGTATATTTTCTGGCAACCCAGCGCCGATTTGAACTGGCTTAAAAACTATTGGAAAAACGGGCAAACAAACCGGGCTATCGAATATCCGTTCAGCTCATTTCCTGAAAATCCGTACGCAGTTTCGTACGAGTTTATAAACAGATCAAGCCGTAACGCGGTAACCGGAAATGTTCAGGCCACTTATAACATCACCAAGGAGTTAAGCCTGCAATTAAGAACCTCATTAGATATGGGGTACGAGCAGCGCACCCAGGAACGTCCTTATGATGCCGGAACCAAATTTCCTAAAGGTTCCTATCGCACACAAAATATTTTTTCGCAGGAAGTAAGCGGCGATTTCCTGTTAAGATATAACAAAGCGATAAATAAGGATATTACCATAACCGGTACAGCGGGAGGCAGTATGCTAAGAAATACTTACAGGGTAGACGAAGTAAGGGCCGATTCACTGATCAATCCGGGTGTATACACCATGGCCAATACTGCCGGTACATTGATAACCATACCCAATAGCAGCAAATACGCCATTAATAGCTTTTATGGCCTGTTATCAACCAGTTTTAAAAACTATCTGTATCTGGATATTACCGGCCGCGAAGATTGGAACAGTGTTTTGGCAACACCACGAAGAACTGATAAAGCAGGATTCTTCTATTCATCGGCGAGTGCCAGTTTTATTTTGTCTGATGCCTTTAAGTTGCCGGAAACCATCAGTTTTGCCAAAATTAGGGCATCAGTTTCCAGCGTTGGCAGCGGGGGGCTTAATCCATACGCAACTGCATACGCTTATCCGTCAGCAGGGAGTACTTATCCGGGTGGGCTAAAAAATCCTACAACGTTGCCTGATGAAAACCTGGAACCATTAAGAACCAATACCATTGAAATTGGATCGAACGTGCAGTTTTTTAAAAACCGCCTGGGTTTTGACCTGGCATTATATTCGGGTGTTACCAAAAATCAGATCCTTAACCGGGTTGTTGATGCCTCATCTGGTTACAGCAGGCAGGTGCTTAACATCGGTAAGGTTGCTAACAAGGGTATAGAGGTGGCCATAAATGGTAGCCCGGTATCAAACCCTAAAGGGTTTACATGGACAACTAATTTTACATTTTCGGCCAATAGTAATAAAATAAAAGAATTGGCAGACAGTGCAGTTGTGCTCCAGTCAGGTCCAACCGGCGGCGGGCAGCTTGTGGCAAAAGTAGGAGGTAGTATGGGCGATCTGTATGGCAGGGGTTATCAGCGTGCTCCTGATGGGCAAGTGGTTTTTGATCCGAAAACAGGTGTTGCATTAATTTCGCCCGATATTTTATACCTCGGTAATACATCACCTAAATGGAAAATGGGGTTAAGTAATGATTTCAGATATAAGCAATTCCATTTTAGCATACTATTTGATGCGCAATATGGTGCCGTGGCTTATTCACTTACTTCCTATAAAATGGCCGAACAGGGAAAAACAACCAATACGCTTCCCGGCAGGTACAATGGCATTATTGGAAATGGTGTGGTGCAAAATCCGGATGGAACATATCGTAAAAACGATGTTGTAGCCTCAGATATTGATCAGTATTACCAATCAAACTTTGGAGCTAATAACGCGGAAGGTGCCACGTACAGTACCAATTTTATCAAACTGAGGGAAGCCCGGTTTGATTATACCCTTCCACCAAGGTTAACCTCCAGATTAGGAATACAGCGGGCTACTATCGGCGTTTATGGCCGCGACCTGTTCATATGGACAAAATGGCCTGGTTTTGATCCGGAGTTTGGTACGCTTAGCGGCTCTGATATTACACAGGGTTTCGAGATAGGGCAGTTTCCTTCAACCAGAACCATGGGCGTTAACCTTGTTATTTCACTTTAATCTGCTATAAAATGAAAAGAAATATTTATAAAACTATTTTTGTTGTAATACTATTTGCTATAATACAACCATCGTGCAAAAAAGATTTTGAGGCGATAAATACCGATCCTAACACTTCACCCATAGCATCACCAAAACAGCTGTTGGCGCCGGCATTGGTTAGCGTGTTAACCACTAATATGCTGCGCTGCCGCACTTTTAATAATGAACTGATGCAGGTTACCGTAAATCAAAGTGATTCAGAAGGGCAGGTTTTCAGGTACGATATCAAAAACACCTGGGGCGATTATACCTGGAATAACTGGTATATGCAGTTAACAAATTTTAAGTCGATCCACACTATAGCCAGTGATTCGCTTACTTTAGACAAAGGATACCAGGGGATATCACTGATCTGTCAGGCCTGGATCTACTCCATGCTTACTGATACTTATGGTGATGTGCCGTACTCACAGTCAAACCAGGGAAGTGAAGGGAATTTAACACCGGCATTTGACAAACAGAAAGATATATATCAGGGAATATTTAAACAATTGGAAGAAGCGAATACGGTGCTGACCGGAGCGGTCAACGTTGTTGGTTCAAGCGATCCGGTTTTTAATGGAAATGTTTCCCTGTGGCGCAAATTTGGCAACTCGTTATACTTAAGGTTATTAATGCGCGTATCGGGTAAGGCAGAGGTTTCTGCCGATTGCATTGCAAAAATTAAGGACATTGTTGATAATAATGCTGCCACATACCCTATTATGGCCAGTAATAATGAATCAGCTATTTTAAAATGGACAGGGTCGGGTTATCTTACCTCACCATTTATTGCCGGTGTAAGGGCGCAGGACTGGACCGCACCATCCATGTCATCCTTCTTTATTGATAATTTAACCAAATGGGCCGATCCTCGCTTGTACGGAAACAGCTGGTCAATAGCTACCTACAATGGTGGTTATGTTGGTGTACCAAGTGGTTATGCTCCTGGTAATGCCCCGGTTAAAAAGTCCTACTTTCTTTCTACCACCTCCACTAAAACTTTAATGAGTGAGCCTTTAATGGGCAATATCATGAATTATGCCGAGCTGCAGTTTATCCTGGCCGAAGCTGCTGCCAAAGGCTGGATATCAACGCCTGCCCAGACCTATTATGATAAAGGGGTTATCAATGCCATTACCCTTTGGTTGCCTACCTATGCTATTCCGGTTGCTGACTATGAGGCTGGTGCGGATATTACCTGGGATGATACAAAATCTCTTGACGAAAAAATGGAGATGATACATGTACAAAAATATTATACCATTTTTTGGACAGACTTTGAGCAATGGTTTGAATATCGCCGGTCCGGCCACCCTATATTACCTAAAGGAGCGGGGCTGTTAAATGGTGGCGTAATGCCTGCCAGGATAACTTACCCTGTTTATGTACAATCTGCTAATCCTACAAGTTATAAAGCGGCAGTGGCATCGCAGGGAGCCGATGTAATAAGTACTCAGGTTTGGTGGCAAAAACCATAATTGTTTTAACAGTATAATTTATCATGATATAAATTGAAAAATGAAAAAGATATTATTTTATATGTTCCTTTTATTTTCCTCAGCCGGTGTTTTGTCTGGTTGTAAAAAGGGGAATAACTATCCGGGCGGAGTTATAGCTCCAACCATAGCCATTACAGATATAAGAACCATATACAAAGGAGCGGATGTAACGCTTGATACCAAAAACATGTTTGGTGGGCACCAAATAGTTGGTATTGTTGTTTCTGACCACTCAGGGGGTAATATGCCTGCTGGTTTATTGGTAATACAGAATAACCGCCGCACAAAGCTAAGGGGGATATCCATACCCATTGGTGCAGCAGCAGCTACCTATGCTCCCGGAGACTCTGTAATGATAAATGTAGAAGGCGGGGTTTTAAAACGCATTGACGGTACTTTGCAAATAACCGGAATCTCAACCAGTGCTATTACAAAAGTTTCTTCGGGTAATGCGGTGATCGGTCAAAGAGTAGCCAGTAGCGCTATCCTGGCAAATCCGGATGCCTATGAAAGTACTTTAGTTGCTGTAGTTAAAGGAGGCTTTGACCCGCTGCCTGCCCCAACTGATAAATTTGGAGGCGACAAGATGGTAAATGATGGTTTCGGGAACATCACACTGCATACGGAAGCAACAGCTGAATTTGCAGGTACCGGATTACCTGTAAGWGCTAATTTTACAGGTATCATATTCGGAACTACCGGTCAGGATGGCGTTGTTATTCCGCAGTTACGGATGCGTAAAAGTGATGATGTACGGATACTTAGTTCGGTCATCGAGATTACGCCGATTGTTATCAGTGGTTTTATTACCGACCCTTTAGGTACCGATGCTAATTATGAATATATACAATTGGTGGCTACAAGGGATATCGATTTTTCGGTAGAAAACTTTACATTTGTTACCACAAATAATGCCGGGGCATCAACACCCGCAGGATTTCCTACAAAAGGGTGGGCAACCGGTGATTTGAGGACCTATAAGCTTGAAATTACATCAGGCAGGGTAACTAAAGGTTCATACTTTTACGTTGGTGGCACAGGTAAGAAAATAGCAGGTTCAGCTTCTACTGATATCAGTTCTTCTAACTGGGTAACAGCCTTTAATTATTCAACTTCTGATAGCCCTAATTTTAATACTACCAGTGTTCCGGCAACGCATGGTACCAAAACAGGTAATTTGTTGGCAAATAGTGGCAACGCCGCAGGAATTGCTGTATTTGCCGGAACTAACATAACTGAAACCAGCAAACCTGTTGATGTAATATTTTATTCGGGCGGTGGTAGTTTATATGATCCTAATACTAATGTGGGTTACCGTATCACTAACACCGATTTTTATGATCTGAAGGATTTGATCACCCTGGCTGATCAACCTTTCTACAAACAAGGCAGTAATACGCTTTTCTTCCCTTACCCAACGGCTGTTTCTGGCACTTATGCTCAGCTTGGCGGAGAATATAATGCTACATTAGGCAAATGGACGACTGCAAGGACATTAGTTAACTTATTGCTAACAAATTCTTCTGTTATTACTGATATAGAAGGAGCCGGGGCAACAAAACTTAAATAATAATAACCGGCGGATTGAAAAAAGAAAAGAGGCTGTATCATAAATCATGATCAGCCTCTTTTTTTGATTTATTCAGCTACTTAAGCGATGTATAGTCTTGGGTTGGATTGACGCCGTTAACAAATTGGGTTTACATGGTTTACACAATTCATGGTTAACATTGATATATTCACCTGACAATCAATTGGTTGTTATTTTTTTCCAAAAAAGTGTAAACCCAATTTTGTATAAATATCATCGGCTAAATTTCAATTCATAGGTAACACAACACCAGTGATGTCTGTTTTCAAATAGACAATTCTCAAAGATGGTCAATTTGATTTATGATACAGCCTCTTTTCTTTTTTTGGAAAGATCCAATGAATCTAACTTCCAGACGGTGTTATTACCACCACTTTAAAGGAAACTCAATTTTATCAACCGATCCAACGATCAAGTCTGGCTTGAAAGCATAATGGCCCAGCTGATCTTTACTGGAAATTCCTGATAATACCAGTATTGTTTTATAACCCATCTGCACACCACCCTGAATATCTGTTTCCATAGTATCTCCAACTACTGTTGTTTCCGCGGTTTCCAATCCAAGAAACTTGYGGGCAGAACGCATCATTACGGGGCTTGGTTTACCTGTCACAAATGCTTTTCGGCCAGTGGCTTCTTCTATCATTGCTGTTGTGGCGGCAATCCCTAAATTATTCCAGCCTGGCTTTTTAGGAGATGGGTCCCTGTTAGTGGTAATAAATTTGGCACCGGCCAGGATCATATCAACGGCCCGCTGAACCATTTCCAGCGTAAAATTTCTGCCTTCTCCTAAAACCACAAATTCGGGATCTGTATCAACCAATGTAATGCCATTTTCATGCAGACTGGTTAATAAACCGCCTTCACCAAGTACATAGGCGGTACCGTTGGGGCTTTGATCTCCCAGGAACTTACCTGTTGCCATGGCACTTGTATATACATGTTTGGGTTCAACAGTTATCCCTAATCTTTTTAGCTTACGAACTACCTCAAGACTTGTTCTTTGACTATTATTTGTCATAAAGGCAAAGGGTATTCCTTTGTCCAATAAATGTTTGATGAATTTGTCTGCTCCGTATATTAATTCTTCGCCGCTATATATAACGCCGTCCATATCAATTAGTAGTCCTTGTTTCATTTTTTAGAATTTTATTAGCTATTAAGGTTTTTGTTAAAACAAAGTAAGGTATATTCCATTAATAAAATTTCAATTATATTACCATATTATGTTATGTCAAAAATATTCAATCAACGGTACATGAAAATAGTAAAGTCTTCATCGCTGTAATCGTTTTTTAAAAGCACCTGTTTGCTTAAGGAAAGGCAATAATCCATAATCTCTTTTGGGTTGTAAGCAACTATTAGTCCGTTGGGTATAGCATGGCTTAACAGGTTAAAGGCAAAGCCCAGTTTGCAGTGTGCATACAGTTTGAAAATTGCCTTGAATATAAACTCCGGGTCAAGGCTGTAGTAGTTAAGCGAACCACTGGCCACTACATAATCTGTAACAGGTATAAGGCCATTAACAAAATTCCCGCAAATAAAGGAGGTCCCCGGCCATTCCCCATAACGGCGAACCGCTTCATCCAGCAGTTCAGGGATCTGTTCTATGCCACAATAAAAAACTTCGGGATAGAGCCGGTGAAGATACGCGCGGAGGTCTCCGTGGCCGCAGCCTGCATCCAATACCGTATGACCATTCAGGTCAGCAATCTCTGCAAGCGCTTTAAAGCGGATTATCTGGCTTTGCAAATCTCTCCAACCCAAAGCAGCGGTTCCCTGGTTGCCATGCAACATGATCATGTACCGATGATATTGAAATACAGCCGTCGAATCGGTTAAAATGCTCATTAATTTGCTCTTTGGTTAAACTAAAAATCGTTAAAGGATAATTTAAGTGGTAATTACGTGGTTTTTTTGCGTAAAACTACTTGATTTTTAAATAATGCTTTGATTTTGAGCGATATATCGAAATAGTTGTTTAGATTTATTAAAACATTCATTATGAAAATAGCGCGGTTCTATATCTGCCTTGTATTGCCCCTATGCCTGTTTTTGGGTTGCAGTCCACTCATGTCAACATTTGATCAAACTGCATACATGCAGGTTACTTCCTTAAAGGTAGATGCACTTGATTTGATGGATAAAGCTACCGAAAATTACGCGACCCATGAAACGGAAGTAAAAACTATTCAGCTGAAAATAGATAAGGCTATTGAATATGATACGCACCGTCCTCATAATCAAATTACCAACCAGCTGTGGACTATTCTTAATAACCCGGATGGGCATTTGTTCGGCGGATTCCTGGTAAAGTGGAAAAAGGATGGTACATGTGGTGCTACTTTTATCCAGGAGGAGAAGAAACTGATAGGAAAGGCTTTTGATCAGATAGCCGAACTTGAAAGCAAAAAGATAAAACCATCTGAAGTAACAACAAATCAATAAGTTTAACCATGGCGATAGATTTTAAAAACGTACTTGAAACGCTGAAGAACGGTGTTAAAGACTTAGCTGAAAAGAATTTAAAAGATTTTGTAGCTTCAGCAACAGCTGACGGCCAGGCTATTATTACTGACCTTCGGGATGATCTGGAAGCCTGGACCCAACAGCTCGCGAATGGGGAAATATCTAAAGATGACTTTACGTTCCTGGTATTAGGGCAAAAAGAACTAATTCAAATGATTGCCTTAAAACAAGCGGGATTAGCCCAGATAGCTGCCGACCGGTTTAAAAATGATGTTTTTAATCTGATCACTAATACAATTGTAGGCCTAATCCCTTAAGGTTTAATACATATAAATACCATTATGCAGGGCCAGGCAACTCAAAATGCTACTCAATCTGCCCAATTTTTCATTGTTTTCTAACTAAAAAGGTTGCAAATCTTCGTTTGTCGCCTTATAAATTGGATTTTTTTAAGAGAAATTTAATTATTGTACATAAAATCTATAGAAATAGTAGTAATTATAAAAACAATTATTTACATTTGCCCAAGAGATAAAAAACATAACATAAAACAGTTTTAAAAGCACAAAAAAATGCAATCCGACCACACCCCAATTTCCGGCCTTGCTGCTTATCAACTTCTAACTGATTTTTCTTCTCGTTTTTGTTGTTGCTGTTGATCCAGCCCATCAAAAGATCTTTCTTTTCCATCAATCATTGTCGTGCGGCAACGATCTGATCTCTAAATTTTCTTATTGAATTTTATAAACAGTGCAACTATCAGTACACAAAACTGAATTTGCCCTATAACCTGATATTTTAATCACCTTATACAAATTTATTATGACCATTAATGACGTATCCCTGCTGGGAAAAAAGATATTGGTAGGTGTTATAGTAACCCTGATACCCTTTATCATCATTTTCGGTGGCCTGTGGCTTACTAAAAAATTACTTTCTGAAAACCATAAACCCGAACAAGTGTCCACAACTTCAACTAAATCAAACTAACTATGAAACTGGAACCAGCTACCCAAAAAAGAATTGTAAAAAATGCCCTGCTTAGTTTGCTAATATACGCACTGCCCATTGTGCTGATGTTCGCAACCTTTTATTTTACCGGCCAGCGTCCCTGGGAAAAGAAAAAGCAGGAGCAAAAAATATCCCAGGCTCCTGTAAAAAGTAAATCTGTAAATCCTTAAATACCAATATCATGATTGAACTGATAAAAAAAGTAATTGACAACCTGAACGGATATGGTTTTTCCGTTTTAGTGTTGGTGCTCGGAGTGCTCGAGTTCTCTTTTGGCCTTTATAAAAAACGCTGGAATAAAAATGAACGTTGGGTAGATATTGCCTGCTTTACCATTCCCAAATTAATTGTAAAACCAGTGGTCGCTTATTACGGACTTAAAGTTTTACCATCCATATTACCCGGCTTTAAAGATGCTTTTAACTGGGTGCCATTTTTCTGGGGATTCATCATCATTGCCGTTGCAGACGATCTGACCCAATACTGGTATCATCGCCTGCACCATGAAGTTCCGTGGTTATGGCGGTTTCACCGTACCCACCATTCAGCATCATATATGGGTATGGCTATGGCCAGCAGACAAAATGTGATCTATACACTGTTTTTTTCGCAAACTTATTTAACCACTGCATTGGTTTACCTCGGTTTGGGTATCCCCGCTATTATAGTAAAAGGCATAAAAGGCACTATTACTACACTGGCACATTCCAGTATCCCGTGGGATAAACCTTTTTATCAATATAAAGTACTTCACCCGCTGGCCTGGGTATTGGAACGTACTATATCTACCCCAGCCACCCATCATGCGCACCATGCTGCCACTACTGATGATGGCGTAGGTTATTATAAGGGCAACTTTGGTAATATGTTCTTTTTATGGGATGTTATTTTTGGAACGGCGCATATCTCTCGTCAGTACCCTAAAGCGTATGGCATATCACATTATGAAGGCGACCAATGGTATGCACAGTTATTGTGGCCCATTTTTAAATCGAAGGTTCCTGGAAGTGAACTTGCTGCCGATGGCCCAACAGTTAAAGCTGATGTACCATTAAAGGAACACCAACTTTACAGGCCCGAAAAGCAAGAGAATGCAGGAGGGGAAATATCTCAGGAAACATATGATCTACAGCCTGTAAAAGTATAATGTCGGGCTATAATAAATTCATGGATCTAAAAGAAGTTAACCGGATATTGTTAATAATTGGTGTAACTGTCACAGTCTTTTCTGCATGTAAACAAAAGGAAAAAGCTAAAAATGCAGCTAAAGCCAATGTTGTTGCCGAAAAGAAGAAAGCCATATGCTGCGAATCAAATATTCCGAGCCGGTTTAAACCGGCTCACTTAACCGGGGCAGTACTGACCGGGCCCGACACCAGTCATGATCAAATGGTTTGGGTCCCGGCAGGTACTTTTAGGATGGGCGCGGATAATGATCAGGCCGAAAAAGATGAATATCCCAAGCACAAAGTAACAGTTGATGGCTTTTGGATAGACCGTACGGAAGTAACCAACGCGCAATTTGAAAAATTTGTTAAGGCCACAGGTTATATTACTACAGCCGAACAAAAACCAGATTGGGAGGTGTTAAAAAAACAAATGCCTCCGGGAACTCCAAAACCAGCCGATAGTTTGCTGGTAGCCGCTTCCCTGGTTTTTGTTCCATCCAAACAGCCGGTAACCTTAAGCGATTATAGCCAATGGTGGGCCTGGAAGGCAGGGGCCAGCTGGAAACATCCGCATGGTCCCGGAAGCAATATAAAAGGCAAGGAAAATTATCCGGTGGTACAGGTATCTTATTATGACGCACTGGCTTATTGCAAATGGGCCGGTAAGCGTTTACCTACCGAAGCTGAGTGGGAGCGGGCCGCAAGAGGTGGGTTAAACGATAAGATATACCCATGGGGTAATGAAAAAATAAGTGAGGGAAAGGCCAAAGCCAATACCTGGGAAGGTGATTTCCCATACAGGAATACCCAGCATGACAAATTCTATTACACAGCACCCGTGAGTTCATTTGCACCCAACGGGTATGGCTTATATGATATGGCTGGCAATGTTTGGGAGTGGTGCGCTGATCTGTACAGTTATGGATATTACGGTACGATCAATAAACCTGAGGGAGTAAAAGATCCTGTCGGTCCATCAAAATCATATGACCCTGACGAACCTTATGCCATTAAGCGGGTGGTTAGGGGAGGTTCATTTTTGTGTAATGACAGCTATTGTTCAGGATACAGGGTATCCAGAAGAATGAAGACAACCGAAGACAGTGGCATGGAGCATTTAGGCTTTCGCTGCGTAAAAAATTAAGTTAAAAAAATACCCCTAATAAAAATAAACAGAAAAGAATATGAAAGAAAAATAACAAGTCCAAATAAAAAAAGTAAGGGAAAAGCAATTGCTTTTCCCCAAGCGTTAAAACAACGAAACAGGGATCGATTGGCGTTGAGCCTGTTTCAATGGTGTCATTTTAAACTATTTCAAATTTATGCAAAATATTGCAAAAGTCGGGAAAGGCTACGTGCTGTTCGTGTCCCGGCTTGTACAACAGTTCACACTTCAAATCGCGACAGGCGATTTTCAATACAGGCAGTTTTATCTGCTAAGCGTAGGATCCAATAAAAGGTATTCATTAGTTGCTCTTCATTCGTCCAGTTTTTTAACCTCTTTAACTAACTCCCCGACGACATGAAAAAACTTTTATTAATCCCATTACTACTCACTTTCTTTATCCCGTTTAGCTCATTTGCCCAGCAAACACAGCCCATCATCAATTCAAAATTAGTAGGCCGGGTAATTGACGGCACCACCAAGGAGCCATTGCCCGGTGCTGTGGTACGCATTGAAGGAACTACTCACGTGGTTTCGACCAATGGGGAAGGAAAGTTCAGCTTTGTTACCGGCCAAAAATTTCCTTATAAGTTGATCATCACCTTTATCGGCTACGAAAAGCAGGAGTTTATAGCCGATGGCAGTCCGGTAGAGATAAAGATGAAAGATATACAGAGCCAGTTGAACCAGGTGGTTGTGGTTGGTTACGGAACGCAAAAACGAAAAGATATTACTGGTTCCGTAGCCTCTGTCCCCAATATCGCGTTAAAGCAATCTGTGCCATCATTGGATAGGGTATTGCAGGGAACCATATCAGGTATCCAGGTAACCCAGGCCACCGGCCAGCCCGGTGCCGGGGTTACCGTACAGATACGGGGTGTTAACTCCATTAATGCAGTAGCCGAGCCTTTGTATATCATTGATGGGTTCCCCACTTCAAACAGTAACTCATTAACCGATGCGGGCGTAACCAACGGGCCAAAGATCAATCCATTAGCTTCTATTAATACATCTGATATTGAAAATATTGAAGTATTAAAAGATGCCTCGGCTAYCGCGATATATGGTACCAGGGGCGCTAATGGTGTAATTATCATTACCACCAAAAAAGGAAAATCAGGTTTATCATCCATTAATTACGATGGTAGTTATGGCTGGCAAAATGTGATCAAAACCATACCGTTGCTCAATTCAGATCAGTGGGGTGCACTCCGTAACGATGCATTAATTAACACCGGGAAAACTCCCCAAACCCCTGCTCAGCTTAACCCTTATAATGCGAATACCGATTGGCAGGGCGCAGCTTTCAGAACAGGGAATTCTCAGAATCATAACCTGTCTATCCTTTCAGGAACTGACAGGACGCGTCTTGCTTTTTCTGGTAATTACTTTAAGCAAGATGGTATATTACAGAATACAAATTTTGAGCGTTACGCGGGCCGGGTAAATGTGGAGCATGACTATAATGATAAACTGAAGATCTCGTCATTTATAACAGGGAGCCGCATCAGTGCACAGGTGGCGCCTCAGGGTGTAGTGCCTGCAATTTTGCTGATGACACCAACTACCCCGATATATAATCCAGATGGGTCATTTTTCATAAAAAACGTATTTGAGGGAACTTATGGTAACCCCATCAACACACTCTATAACCAAATTAATACCACCACCACAAGTCGTATCCTCGGTAACATATCAGGCGATTATAAGATCACTGATGATTTGACCGCAAGGGTTTTGGCCGGTGTTGATATTATTGATAACAAACAGAACCGGTATTTGCCAGCCTCTGTTTATGAAGGATCCGGCTATTCGGGCCTGGGCGAAACCGGGACACTCAATTCCACTAACTGGCTTAATGAAAACACCCTGACCTATACTAAAAAACTGGGGCTACATAATCTGAATATACTGGCAGGTTTTACCCAGCAAAAATTTAAAGCCGAAGGTTCAGTAGCCGGCTCTTCGGGTTTTGTTAGCGATTATGATACATATAATAACCTGGGTTCTGGCAGCATTACCTCTATTTCAGGCAGTGGGTTTGCCATAGCACCTTCTTCATCATCCAATACCTGGGCGCTAAAATCATACCTCGGTCGTATCAATTATGGCTTTAATGGCAAATACCTGGTTACGCTTACTTTACGGGCCGATGGGTCTTCGAAATTTGCTCCTGGCCATCAATGGGCATCCTTTCCATCCGCAGCCGTAGCCTGGAACGCTTCAAGCGAGAGTTTCCTGCGCAATGTAGAACAGATCAGCCAGCTTAAATTCAGGTTGAGCGCTGGCCAAACCGGTAACAGCGACATTCCTGCATATCAATCCTATTCACAACTGGGTTATTATCGTTACAACTTTGGTAACACCACAGTGGCCGGTTTTGCACCCAACAGTTTAGCTAACCCTAACCTTACCTRGGAAAAAACAACGCAATACGACTTTGGTTTTGATCTGGGCTTGCTCAAAGACAGGATTAGTTTTACTACGGACATTTACTACAAGAAAACAACCAACCTGTTGCTTTATCTACCACTACCGGCAACAAGCGGACTTACCATCATCACCAATACCGCTATTACCAACCCACAGCAGTATGAAAATGTTGGTTCGGTGGAGAACAAAGGTTTTGAGCTTAGCTTAAACACCCGCAATTTTACCGGGTCGTTTGTGTGGAATACCAACCTGGTTTTTGCTATAAACCGCAATAAGGTGCTTAGCCTTGGTGGCAACGGTGTTAACCAGTTTATACCCGATTCATCCCTGCCTTCTATTTTAAGGGTAGGTCAGCCCATAGGTTCATTTATAGGGTATAAAACCAACGGATTGATACAGGCGGGAGGCACTGCGCTTACCCCAGCAGCTAATACATCTCCCGGCGGACAGACCTACCAGGATATCAATGGCGATGGCAAGATCACCCAATCGGCAGATCGTGTGATCTTGGGCAACTCCCAACCTAAATTTACAGGCGGTATTACCAATACATTCTCTTTTAAAGGCATTGACCTGAGCATATCTCTGCAAGGTTCTTATGGTAATAAGATCTACAACCAGCAAAGGAGTGTACTGGAGCTGGGTACTGGTTATACCAATGCCACTACTACCTTACTTAACCGCTGGACACCAACCAATACCAACACCGATGTACACAGCGCTTTCCAGGACCCTGCGGCAACCATATCTGACCGCTTTATTGAAAATGGGTCTTATTTAAGGGTTAAAAATCTAAGCCTGGGTTATACCATTCCAACATCGATTGTTTCCCGGTCGCCTATAAAAAAGATCCGGATCTATATAACCGCCCAAAACCTGGCTACCTGGACCAAATATACTGGGTACGATCCTGAAGTGAGCAGTAACGAACAATCGGCTATTACCTCGGGTGTGGATAATGGTGCCTATCCAAACAATAAATCCATCATTGCAGGGGTCGGTATCACCTTATAAGGCAGCTTTATTTTGATTTAAAACACATGAAAACGAAAAATATTAAATATCTGATCATACTGATTGCCTTTGGTGCTGTTTCCTGCGCCAAGCTGAATGAAGACCCGCGGTCCTTTATCCCGGCAAATCAGTTCTATAAAACACAGGCCGATGCTGTGGCCGCTGTTAGTGCCGCCTATTCACTATTAAATGCCGGCTCCAATGCCGTACAAACACCCTATAACACACTGTTTAATACCGGGATGAATTTTATGGGCGATGATGAAGGCCCGGGTCCGGGTGCTACCAATGCCGATGTACGCTCGCAGGCGGTGCTTGGTCATTCATCGTCAGGGTTGCGCATTTTACAAATATGGCAGCAGCATTACGCGGGTATAAAAAAAGCCAATATCGCTATTGATACCATACCGCATATACAATTTGATGCTACATTGAATAAAAGGCTGGTAGCCGAGGCCAAATTTTTAAGGGCCTTATATTATTTTAACCTGGTGCGTTTATATGGTGATGTGCCGCTGGTGCTGCATGACCAAACCTCCATTAACCTGTCCGACCTGCAAGTTCCCAGAACCGCGGCGGCTACTGTTTATAAGCAGATAGAGGCCGACCTGACAGCGGCCGCTACCGATCTGCCAAATATTTATACCGGGGCCGATCTGGGCAGGGCAACCGCGGGAGCAGCTAACGCATTGCTGGCTAAAGTTTACCTTACTGAACGTAAGTGGGATAAAGCGGTTAGCCAGGCCGAAGTGGTGATCAACGGCCCTTATGGTTATGACCTGTTTGCTAATTATGCTGATGTGTTTTTACCGGCTTCAGAAAATGGTAAAGAGCAGATTTTCTCGGCTCAGTTTAAGTCAAATTCCCAGGGACAGGGTAATAACCAGGCTCCCCGGTCAATATTGAATGGGATACCCGGAATGGTGGGCAGTTATGCCGATCAAGTGGTATTTTATTCAGTGCCCGATGCTACTAAACCTAACGGTGTAGATAAGTTCTTCAGTATTTACAAGCTTTATACCGCTAAGGATAAAAGGAGGAATGTGAGTTTTGTAACCCGTTTCCAAAGCCCAACTACCAATCTATATTATGGCAAGCTGAATGATGCCACTATCCCTGGCGATTCGATACCCTTTTTTAATAAGTACTACGATCCAGGTGTTGTTTCGAACGAAGCCGAATCAGGCGCTAATGTATCTATCATCAGGTTTTCAGAGGTATTGCTGATCCATGCCGAAGCAGAAAACGAGCTTAACGGCCCAACTGCCAAAGCTTATACTTCTATTAACAGGGTGAGGGCCCGCGCCGGGCTTGATGCCTTGTCGGGATTGAGCCCGGCTGATTTCAGAGATGCGGTTTACCTGGAGCGCCGTCTTGAATTTGTATTTGAATATCAGCGCTGGTTCGATCTCATCCGTGAAAAAGATGCCAGCGGTAATGGCATACTCGAGGCCAGCTTGCTCAAAGTAGGCAAAACTAACGTAAGCAAAGGGGCTAAGGGCAAATTCTATCTTTTCCCTATCCCGCAGCAGGAAATTGATAATAGTAACGGAAAGCTCACCCAAAATCCGGGGTGGGAGTAAATAATAAGTTCAATTGATCATTATGAAAAGGACGGTAATAGCTGTTTTATTGCTCATTGGTTTTTTTACATCGGCTTTTGGGCAATCCACTGCAAATGAACAAGGCTCACATGCTATTGATCCACGAGTAAATGCAGCAGTACTACAGGTACTTGACGAGTACATGGCCACTTTTAATGCAAAGGACCTCGCGGCATGGGAAAACACCTACCAGTTTCCGCATTACCGGCTGGCCAGTGGTAAAATGTCGGTATTAGAAAAAGCCGGTTTGCGTGATGCTGCAAAGGTTTTTGGTGAATTGCAAAAGTCGGGCTGGGATCATAGTAAATGGGATCATCGTAACATCATTCAGGCATCAGCAGATAAAGTGCATGTAGATACGGAGTTTTCCCGGTATCGGGCAGACGGAAGCCTGATTGGTCACTATGAATCATTATATATCCTCACCAAAGAGAACGGCAAATGGGGAGTGAAATTTAGATCAAGTTATGCTGAATAATGTCAAGATTAAATTAGTATCATGAAAAAACTAAACATCATTATCCTGCTGCTCCTGGCGGTTACAGGTATACAGGCTCAAACTTACACACAAAAAAGATCGGCTAAAATTGTAGTAACACCCGAAGTAAGTAAAAAACTGCTTGCTGAGGTACAGCAGGGCAAAGCTTACCTGGTAGATGTACGCAGCCCGGATGAATATAACCAAGAGCATTTAAAGTATGCGTCCAATATCAATATTAAGTCTGCTGATTTTGTCGATCAGATCGAAAAATTAGATCGAACAAAGCCTATATACCTGTATTGTCATTCTGGTAACCGGAGCGGTAAAGCTGCTGATTCTCTGGAAACGCTGGGGTATAGTTTGGGCTATAATATTGGCGGCATTGATAGCTTAACAAAGGCAGGCTTCCCTGTTCAATAGTTTCAATTTAAACCATAACATAAACATATCATGAGTATATTAAACAAATCCATTCAAAAACTACCGGAAAATTCTGAAACCGGTTATTATAAAAAAATATGGCCTCTTATAATGGTCATCGGTTTAATTGGGTTGCAAAGTGCAAAAGCCCAAAGTAATCAACCTTATGGCGGCGTAGTAGGGAAAACGCTTAATGATTCGAAGGAGTGGTGGCCTGAGCCTCATAAAGCGCCTACTGGCGCGCCAAACGTAGTATGGATCATCCTGGATGATGTAGGTTTTGGAGCAACAAGTACATTTGGCGGCATCATTAAAACACCAAATTTTGATACGCTTGCCAATAATGGATTGCGCTACACCAATTTCCATACAGCGGGAATTTGTGCGCCCACACGTTCCGCCTTGCTTACGGGGCGTAACCACCATTATGTTCATGAAGGCGGCTTTTCGCATGTTGCTTTATCTGCCGGTTTTCCGGGTTATGATGGCAGGATTCCGCCTGATAAAGGAACCATAGCCGAAATACTACGTGAAAATGGGTATAACACTTTTGCGGTAGGCAAGTATGGCTTAACACCCGATGAGGATGCTACCGATGCCGGGCCGTTTGACCGCTGGCCAACGGGTAAAGGCTTTGACCATTTCTTTGGTTTCCTGGGTTCGGCAACTGATCAGTATAAACCTGACCTGGTAGAAGATAATGCCCATGTAACGCCTGATGGCCGTCACCTTACTGAGCAGATCACCGATAAGGCGATAAGTTATATTACCAGGCAGCATAAAGTAGCGCCCGATAAACCTTTCTTTTTATACTATGCACCGGGTGCAACCCATTCACCACACCAGGTAGCAAAAGAATGGAGCGACTTGTACAAGGGTCAGTTTGATTCGGGTTGGGATGATTTTAGAGAAAAAGTGATAGCCCGCCAGAAAAAGCTGGGCATTATACCTGCCTATGCTAAATTACCAGAGCGTAACCCCCGCATAGCGGCGTGGAAATCATTGCCCCCTGCGGAGCAAAAATTATACGCCCGGTTTATGGAGATCTACGCGGGTTATTTAACCTATACCGACCATGAAGTGGGGCGTTTGGTAGGCTATTTAAAACAAAGCGGACAATTGGATAATACCCTCGTGTTTGTGATCATTGGCGATAATGGGGCCAGTAAAGAAGGAACGGTTCATGGTGTGATCAATCCCAAAAAGAACTCGGCCAAATTGGTTGCGGAAGATACTTACCTGAAAACAAACCTTGACGATATTGATGATATCGGCACTCCCCAGGCTACTACCAATTATCCTTTAGGCTGGGCGCAGGCGGCCAATACGCCATTTAAATACTGGAAACAGGACGCCAATTCTGAAGGAGGCACCCGTAATCCGCTCATCGTTTATTATCCCAAAGGAATTAAGGATAAAGGTACTATCCGTACCCAATATGGCCATGTAATAGATGTATTGCCTACCACACTTGAATTTACAGGCATTAAACTACCTGAATACATAAGAGGTATTAAACAGGATACGCTGCAGGGAACATCGCTGGTTTATTCGTTTGACCACCCCGAAGCTACAACAAGGCATAATTTACAGCATTATTATATTTTTGGTTCGCGTTCTGTATACAGTAATGGTTGGAAAGCGGAAGCCGCGCACCATCCTGATAATGTAGAGCTGGGTGATTTTAAGGTTGGGCAAAACATACCAGATAAAAGTTTTGATGATGATATATGGGAACTTTATAACCTGAACGACGACTTTAACGAACGCATAGATCTGGCCAAAAAAGATCCTGAAAAGCTAAAAGAGCTGAAAGCGGTTTTTGAAGAACAGGCTAAAAAGAACAACCTATATCCCTTTATTGATTGGTACGACGTTTACCACCAGCGTATACATCAAAACTATAAAAAGTAACCTTAAAATCATATCATCATGAAATACGATCATAAAAAAGCTTTTGCGATAGTTGTTATTGCTTTAAGTTTTACATTGCCCGTGGCAGCGCAAACTACTATTAAAGTTTCTGCCGCCAATATTGCACCCTCAGATGCGGCAACTTATAAAGGAGTAGTTGGTAAAACCCTGGCCGAATCAAAAGAATGGTGGCCCAAACCACTTAAGGCACCTAAAGGTGCACCAAATATTGTCTGGATATTGCTGGATGATGTAGGGTTTGGGGCATCGGGTACCTTTGGCGGGCTCATCAGCACCCCCAACTTTGATACGCTGGCCAATAATGGGTTACGGTATATTAATTTTCATACAGCAGGCATTTGTGCGCCAACACGTTCGTCACTGTTAACCGGGCGTAATCACCATTATGTGCACGTGGGTAATTTTTCTCATGCCTCAACAGCAGCAGGTTTCCCGGGGTACGACGGCAGGATCCCGCCCGATAAAGGTACCATTGCCGAAGCTTTGCGCTCCAATGGTTACAGCACCTTTGCAGTTGGTAAATGGGGTATAACACCCGATGAAGATACTACTGCCGTTGGGCCTTTTGACCGCTGGCCTACCGGTAAGGGTTTTGATCACCATTTCGGTTTCCTGGAATCTGCTACAGACCAGTACAACCCGCCTCATTTGGTAGAGGATAATTTCCATATAAAACCTGATGGCCGCAATTTGAACGAACAAATTACGGATAAGGCCATCGGTTATATTGATGCAGCGCATAAGGCAGCGCCAGATCAGCCTTTCTTTTTATATTATGCTCCCGGCGCCACCCATGCACCGCACCAGGTAAGTAAGGAATGGAGCGATCTGTATAAAGGCAAGTTTGATGAGGGTTGGGATGTTTACCGCGAAAAGGTTTTCGCCAATCAAAAAAAGGCAGGTTATATACCCGCCTATGCCAAGCTGCCTGAACGTAACGAGCGTATACAGGCCTGGAAGAGCTTGCCGCTTGATCAGCAAAAATTGTATGCCCGCTTTATGGAAGTTTATGCAGGCTACCTAACCTATATTGATAACCAGGTGGGCCGTGTGATCAGTTATCTGAAAACTTCGGGTCAGTTTGATAATACCTTGGTATTTGTGATGATAGGGGATAACGGTGCCAGTAAGGAGGGAACCGTTCACGGCGTGATCAAACCTAAAAATTCAGCATTGACCACACCAGAGGGAGATTATATCAAAAACAATGAGGCCGATTTGGAAGCGATAGGTACACCTGAAGCATCAACCAACTATCCGCTGGGATGGGCACAAGCTGCCAATACTCCATTTAAATACTGGAAATCAGATGCCGATGCCGAAGGAGGTACCCATAACCCATTGATTGTTTATTATCCAAAACTGATCAAAGAAAAAGGTGGTATTCGTAACCAGTATGGTCATGTTTCGGATATATTTCCTACTACTATTGAAGCCGCAGGCCTAAAGCTGCCTGAATATGTTAAAGGCATTAAACAGGATACCTTGCAGGGGAAATCATTATTCAGTTCATTTAATAATGCCCAGGTTGCATCACTGCACACCAAGCAATATTATTACATTTTTACCTCACGCTCGATTTACAAAGACGGCTGGAAGGCCGAAGCCGCCCACCGCCCGGATAATGTCGACCTGCTCAATTTCCCGCAGGGTAAAACCATTCCTGAGCGCAACTATGATAAGGATGTATGGAAACTGTATAACCTGAATGAGGACTTTAACGAACGTATAGACCTGGCTAAAAAATATCCTGAAAAGCTTAAAGAACTCCAGGACCTATTTGATGCCGAAGCTAAAAAGAATAATATCTACCCTTTTATTGACAGGGACGATATAAATAATAAGAGGATACATCATTTAGAAAATAACGACTAAACAATTGATCATGAAAAATTTAAAAACCTATTTACTGGTGATGCTTGTAGCTGTCACCGGTATTGTAAAGGCGCAGACAACGCCTGCCAATCCACCCTTATTATCGCTTGAAGGGTTTGCTGAAAAGCTTAACGATGCAAAAAACGCACAGATCCTGGATGCCCGTTCGGCAGAGGAATTTGCACAGAACCACATCAAAGGAGCGGTTAACGTTGATGCCAAAGCTGTCGATTATCAGCAGCGGCTTGCTGCGCTGCAAAAAGACAAACCAACTTTTGTTTATTCCATTGCCAATGGCCGGAGCGCGGCTTTATCACGCGAGCTGCGTGCCAAAGGATTTAAAGATGTAGAAGAGCTTCCCGGTGGTTTGGCCAACTGGATAGGTTCAGGACATCCTATTATTTCAACTACTAAAAAAGGTGTTTCTCTATCAAAAGCACAGTTTACAGAGCTCACTGGTTCGTCAGAACTGGTGTTGGTTGATTTTGGCTCCAGGTACTGCGGCGCCTGTAAAAAACTGGTACCGGTACTTGATTCCCTGAAAGCTGAAACGGGTTTTACACCTAAGATCATCAGCATTGAAGTGTATGATAATACTGCCCTGGCTCGTGAGCTTAAGGTAAATGTATTACCAACCCTGGTGCTTTACCAAAACAAAAAAGAAGTTTGGAAAAAGCAAGGCTTTTCATCGGTAGCACAGATAGAAGCCGCGGTTAATGGGGTAAAAACAGGGTTAGCAAGTGCAAAATAAACACAATTAGCATTATAAATAATAAGCCATCAAATTAATAAGTCATCCCGAACTTGTTTCGGGATCCCACATGCAAGGTTGAGTATAAAGGTATATAACATGCCTGCAGCCACCCTGTGAGATCCAGAAACAAGTTCGGGATGACCTTTCATAGGAATATTCACCAACATGCCACCAATGTTAAAACGAATAGCTTACCTTATTTTATTCCTGTTCTTGTGCGATAATGCCTTTGCACAAGCCCCAAATACTAAGCCCAACATCGTGATCATTTTAGCTGATGATATGGGCTTTGCCGATCTGGGTTGCTTCGGCTCAGAGATCCATACTCCTAATATTGACAGGCTGGCTAAAGAAGGTTTAAAAATGACCCAGTTCTATAACGCAGGTCGGTGCTGTCCTTCCCGCACATCTTTACTAACCGGCCTGTATCCGCACCAGGCTGGTGTAGGTGATATGGTAAAGTATAAAGGTTCGCCTGCTTACCAGGGTTATTTAAATGACCATTGCGCCACCATTGCCGAATTGCTAAAAGATGAAGCTGGTTATAATACCATTGTATCTGGCAAATGGCATGTGGGTTTACAGTCATCTGCATTAGCTTATAACCGAGGGTTCGACAAATCTTTTACCATGTTGAATAACGGCAGCAGCTATTTTAACTCGAAGCCTTTGTATAATGATGGAAGCAAGATCAACTTTATGCTAAATGATAAGGAAATTGTCAGGAACGATACTTCGAAATATCTTACCCAGGCCATTACAGATTTTGCTATAAGCTCATTAGATGAGATCAAAGCTCAGAAAGATCCATTCTTCTTGTATGTGGCCTATAACGCGCCGCACTGGCCCATACAGGCATTACCCCAGGATATTGCCCGTTACAAAGGCAAATACCTTAAAGGCTGGGACAAGCTGCGCCAGCAGCGCTATGAAAAACTGCTGGCAAGCGGTATTATCAAAAAGGAATGGAAACTATCTGAAAAGGATAGCAGAGTGCCTGACTGGGATTCGTTATCACCCCAGGAAAAAGATAAATGGGATACCCGCATGGCCATTTATGCGGCCATGATTGATAGGATGGATGCAGGTGTGGGCGAGATCATGAACAAGCTAAAGCAATTAGGAAAAGATAAAAATACCATCATACTTTTTGTATCAGACAATGGTGGCAGCGCCGATGAAGTAAAAAGTCTGGCAACAGTGATCCAAAAAAACGGAACGCCGGGGTCAGTAAATTCTATTGACAGTTATGAAATTCCCTGGGCCAATATAAGCAATACCCCGTTTAAACTATTTAAAAGGAATACCCATGAGGGTGGTATTGCCACACCATTTATAGCCTGGTTCCCGGGTGTAATTAAACCCGGTAGCACCAATACAGCGCCTGCTCATTTTATTGATATTATGCCAACCTGTCTTGGCCTTGCAGGTATTAACTATCCCGCTGAATTTAAGAACAGAAAACTAACCCCATTGGAGGGGATAAGCCTGGTAAACATATTAAAAAACAAACCCTATAAGAGCCACGATGCTATTTTCTGGGAACATGAGGGGAGCAGGGCCATCCGAAAAGGGAAGTGGAAGCTGGTTGCCGAAATTGATAAACTCTGGGAACTTTATGACCTGGAAGCCGACAGATCTGAAACTAATAACCTGGCCGCCAAATATCCGGATAAAGTAAAAGACCTGGAGAGCGAATACCTGCAATGGGCACAAAAAGTAGGCGTGGTTGACTGGAATAAGATCAAAGCACTATAAAAATATCGCAGGATAATGTATTGGAGCTTAATGCTTTTAGATGAAGTTGTAATTTGTAACATAATTCTAACTGATTTCTTGTTGCATACTAAAACATCAATCGGTTACTTTATAAAATATAAACCTATCAGGATGAATTTTTTTATGGATAAGTACCTGGGTAAGCTGGTATTATTAGTATTACTGCTGATAACGATTAACACCCATGCACAGCAGCGGCCCAATGTCATTTTTGTTTTGGCCGACGATATGGGCTATTCGGATCTGAGCTGTTATGGCAATCCGGTTATAAAAACACCCTTTTTAGATAAGATGGCGCAAAAGGGCGTTCGTGAAACCAATTATGTGGTATCCAGTCCGTCCTGTACGCCGTCGAGGGCATCGTTATTAACAGGCCGTTATGCTTCAAGGATGAACTTGCCTTATCCTATTCCACCAGGGTCAGAGTTGGGATTACCCGATCAGGAAGTAACCATTGCCGAAATGCTTAAAACCGTGGGTTATAAAACAGCCATGATAGGCAAATGGCATTTGGGCGATCATAAACCTTTTAATCATCCAATGGCACAGGGCTTCGACTCTTATTATGGCCTTTTGTATAGCCATGATTATAAGACGCCTTACGTAAAATCAGATACAACCTTAAAGATATTCAGGAACCATACCCCGGAAGTTATTAAGYCGGCAGATTCATCAATCGTAGATCTTTATACCAACGAAGCTATAAGATATATAAAAGGTCAGAAAAAGGGTAAACCATTTTTCCTGTACCTGGCTCATAACATGCCGCATTTGCCGGTGGCTTTTGCATCATCTAAAAAAAATAAAAATCGTTCAGACGGTGGCCATCTTGGTGATGTGGTTGAACAACTGGATGCGAGTTTGGCCCAAATCTGGCAGGAATTGGAAAAACAAGGGCTGGCAGATAATACGATATTCATGTTCTCGAGCGATAATGGGCCATGGATCGATTTCCCGTCGCGCATGTCGGGCGATGGCGCTACCAAACGCTGGGATGCGGGTACAGCAGGAGTGTTCCGCGGCAGCAAAGGGCAAAGTTATGAAGGCGGCGTGCGCGAACCATTTATTGTTTACTGGAAAAACCACACGCCGGTAGGAGCTTCAATTACCAGTATGGTTAGCAATCTTGATGTACTGCCAACGCTTGCCCAATGGACAAATACCCCACTTCCAAAAGGGCGTACACTCGACGGGCAATCTATTTCTGACGTGCTTTTGGGTAAAGCTGTGGCTCATCCTATACATCGTGAAATATATTATGTGAACAATGGTATTTGTGAGGCCGTAAGGAAAGGTGATTGGAAATACAGGGAGGTAAAATCAGGCAATACTAATGGTGGGATCTCAAATCAAACACAGGAATCCAAAACAGAATTATTTAACCTGTCATATGATCCCAGCGAACGTACCAATGTGATCGATGATTATCCGGATAAGGCCAAAGAACTGAAAGCATTGTTTGATAAATTTCCTGGCAAAACAGAAAATTAAATTGTAACTGTTGATAGTGTATAAAAGGAGAACTACTTTTATGCCACACCATTTCTCCCATGCGAAACAAATTTCTCTGTTTAATCTTAACCCTGCCTTTGTCAGCTATGGCCATGGCTCAGTCCGCACCGAATAATGATGCCGGGCAAAAAGAACGTACATACCTGGTTAAATCGCTTACCCACATAGCCGACCCTGTATTAACAGCATTGAGTAAAAATCAGCTTAAGCTGCAAATGCCGGTTGAAGCCAGCACCAATGACCGCAGAAATTATACCTATCTGGAAGCATTTGGCCGTTTGCTGGCCGGGATGGCGCCATGGCTGGAAATAGGGCCGGATCAAACACCTGAAGGTATATTGCGAAAAAAGTATATCGAACTGGCCCGTACCTGCCTTCACAATGCCACGGACCCAAACTCGCCCGATTTTATGAATTTTAATATGGGTGGCCAGCCCGTAGTAGATGCCGCTTTTTTAGCTCAGGCATTATTGCGTGCACCCCATCAATTATGGGATCCGCTGGATGCTACCACCAAAGCAAATATTATTGCTGCCCTGAAATCATCACGGGTTATTACACCCGGATATTCCAATTGGCTGCTGTTTAGTGCAACTATTGAAGCCGCATTGTTAAAGTTTGACAATTATGGTGACCGGATGCGCATGGATTATGCCATTAAACAGCACCAACTATGGTACAAAGGGGACGGCTTGTATGGAGACGGACCAAATTTTCATTGGGATTATTATAACAGTTTTGTTATTCAACCAATGCTGTTAGAGGTGCTGCAGACTTTGCAAGACGCTGATAAAAATCAAAAGGTAACTTATGAAACAGCGTTAAAACATGCCCGGCGCTATGCGGCCATACAGGAAAGACTTATATCGCCCGAAGGCACTTATCCACCCATCGGCCGCTCACTGGCCTATAGGTTTGGCGCTTTTCAGCTACTATCAAAAATAGCGTTGATCAAAGCATTGCCTGATAATATTAAACCACAGCAGGTAAGGGCCGCATTGTACACCATGATCAAACGGCAATTGGAAGCCCCCGGAACTTTTGACGATAAAGGCTGGTTACAGATAGGACTTTATGGCCATCAGCCTAACATAGGCGAGGGGTATATATCTACGGGAAGTCTTTATCTTTGTTCTGAGGCTTTTCTTATTTTAGGGTTGCCCTCTTCAGACGAGTTATGGCAAAATGCTGATGAGGACTGGACCGCCAAAAAGGTATGGAAAGGGCTTGATCCTGGTACAGATCACGCTATTGATTGAAATTTGAGGTTTAATCTTTTAAAATTGTAATGAACATTATACCGATCATGAAATGCAGGGATATGGATGAGTCTGTGCGTTTTTACACAGAGGTATTGGATTTTAAGGTTTTAAATCCCGAGTCCGAAAATTCTTATATTTTGCTGATCAGGGACGGGGCACGACTGGATCTGTCAACTAATAGTGGTGATGGCGTATTTGGTAACAGGGTTAATATTATAGTAAGCAATGTTGATGCACTCTTTCAAAAATTTATAAGAAGAGGCTTAAACACGTCTAATAAAAAAGAATCACCGGTACACCAGGGGCCGGTTGACCAAACATGGGGAATGAGGGAGTTTTATGTGGATGATCCCGATGGTAACACGCTGAGATTTGGCCAGTTAATTGGATGATACATTTTTCTCATTGATCCAGTAAACACTTTGCTGCCATACATCATAATTCTTTTATTGATTTTATTTCTTATAAATTTATAAGTGGTAAACCCAATCAATTGAAAATACTTTATGACATCTTCGGCTTCTGCTCCTGATCAAACAGAAAAAACAACTTCAGTAACGAGGGTTCATTCAGTTGATCTGTTACGCGGTGCCGTTATGGTGCTCATGGCCATTGATCATGTACGTGTATACTCAGGGATACCAGCGGGTGGACCGGATCCCGGTATCTTCTTCACCAGGTGGGTCACTCATTTTTGTGTGCCGGCCTTTGTGTTTTTTGCTGGTACCGGAGCATTTTTATACAGACTAAATTTGAATGATAAGCATGCAGTGTCGCGCTTTTTGGTTAGCCGGGGGCTTTTGCTGGTATTTCTCGAATTAACCCTCATCCGCTTTTGCTGGACATTTAACCTGAACTATGCACAATTTACCCTGGCCGGCGTAATCTGGATGCTGGGCTGGTGTATGGTTGTTATGGCTGCGCTTATAAGGCTTCGAGCTAAAACCATTGGGCTCATTGGGCTTGCTGTCATCTTTTTTCAACAGATCTTTGGGTTATTGCCACGGTTTTTGCCGCAAGGCTGGCACAGCTACTTTGGCTGGTTATGGGAGTTCATCTACCCATCAGGGTTGGACAGCGTTCCGGGTATCAATATTTTATACGTTTTGGTACCCTGGATAGGGGTAATGATGGCCGGTTATAGTTTTGGCCCGATATTGATCAGGGAGGCAGCCGCGCGCCGTAATATTTGCCTTTGGATAGGTCTTTCAGCTATCATACTATTCTTAGTTGTAGGTAGTTTATCGATTCGCTTTAGCCCACCATATAAAGGTGATATACCATTCATATTCCGCCTGCTTGCCCAGCAAAAATACCCGGCATCACAACTTTATCTTTTAATGACGCTTGGTCCGCTGATTGCGCTTGTGCCATTTGCAGAAAAGGCTCATGGCTGGTTTGCCGGAGTACTAACCACATTTGGTCGTGTACCGCTGTTTTATTATCTCTTGCATATCCCGCTTATTCATATTGCAGCACTCTTTGTTAATTATATGAGGGAGGGCAGCTTTCATCAGGAATGGTACGGAACAGCCCCATACACACAAATGCCCGACGGTCACCAGTGGGGGTTGCCACTGCTTTACCTGGTATTTATTATTGTTGAGGTAATCCTGTATGTGGTTTGCCGCAGCTATGCCGGTTATAAGGCTAATCACCCGGAAAAGAAATGGCTGAAATATTTATAAGAATTAACAAATTAGCCGATGACTCAAACAACCGTTAACCCCAACATCAAACAAACTGTACCATTTTTAGCAGTTTCAAATATGGAAGCATCGTTGCACTTTTATGTGGATGGTTTGGGGTTTGAGATCACAAATCAATGGATGCCCAGAGGAAAGATAGAGTGGTGCAGCCTGCAACGTGGGGGCGGTACGCTAATGCTGCAGGAATCTTATAAAGAAGGATTTCATGAATGGGTACCTGGAAGCAAAGTTGGGGTAGGAGTATCTATAGTTTTTATATGCGAAGATGCTTTGGCCATGTACAACGAGTTTACCGGGAACGGATTGGAAGTTTCAGAACCTTTTGTGGGTAACGGAATGTGGGTTGTTTCCCTGAAAGACACTGACGGGTATAGCGTTGAATTTGAAAGTCTTACCGATGTGCCGGAAGAGACCCGATTTTCTGAATGGGGTAAGTAAACTTTAACTGTCGCAAAACAATTCAATTGCTGGACTATTTGTTTTGGAAAAACTGGACTATATGAATAGACCAATAATGACTGAAATTAGTTGATAATTATTAAAATCATCTAAGAAAAAATAATATCATGGAACAAGTAAAAAACACTTGCAGCACCTGCGGAACACAATATCCAGCTGATACATTAATACCAGACCTTTGCCCAATTTGCAGCGATGACAGGCAATACTTTACTGACGAAGGACAGATCTGGACCAATACAACAGAAATAATAACTCATCATAAAGTAAGCATCACGGAACTTACTCCCTCATTGTATGCTTTGCAGGTAGCCCCTTTGTTTGCCTTAGGCCAAAGAGCATTATTAGTACTTTCGTCGGGAGGTAATATTCTGTGGGATTGCATTCCGCTGCTTAACCCGGAAATAATTGATTTTATCAGATCAAAGGGTGGTTTAAAGGCTATCGCGTTTTCTCACCCGCATTTTTATAGCAATGTAAACCAGTGGGCCGAAACTTTCGACTGCCCGGTTTATATTCACCGTGCCGATGAGCAATGGATGTTTAATAAAGGACCGATGATCAGGTTTTGGGATGGATCTCAACAGTTGTTATGGGATGAGATTTCCATCATCAATACGGGGGGGCACTTTCCAGGCAGTAGTGTATTGCGGGTGCCCGCCTTTTCGAAGGCCGGGGCGTTGCTTACCGGAGACAGTATTTACGTTGCAAAAAGTAAAAAACATTTAGCTTTCATGTATAGTTACCCCAACTTTATCCCTCTGCCGGCAAAGGAATTGGCAGAAGTGCTCCGACGGGTCGAAAAAATAGATTTTGATACTATATATGGTGGGTTTGAATGGCAAAATTTAAAAAACGTTGCAAAAACTGTTTTTAATTCATCAGTAGCAAGATATAATGTATCAGGTACAACACTTAATTTGTCGGCTGTTTAAAACAGGAACAAAACGCTCATCTACCTGGATAAAACAAAAAATGCCTTTGAATAATTTAAGGGCATTTTTTATGAATAATATTTAAAATAATTTGACACAATGCTTAAATTCAGGGTGTTATATTATTTTGTTAACTATTCAGATAATCAGTTATGAACAAATTCATCACAGCTATTAAAAATCTGAATCTTTCTCTAATTGAGGAATTACTTCACAGAGATGCCAAATGGATCACATGGGCAGAAAACAGCGGTAAAAACGCGCTCCATTATTTGTGTGGCCTTAATATTGGTGAGGATCAGCAAAAAGCGGAGACCAGCATGGAGATTCTAAAATTGCTTTTAAAAAATGGTATGGATATCAATTCTGTTCACCGGATCACGGAGAATTGTGGTTTTTTCCCCGCTACACCACTTTGGTATGCCTATACCCGCGGAAGAAATGAAACGCTTTATACCTGGCTTTTAAAAAACAGTGCTAACCCAGATCATTGCATGTTTGCTATTGCCTGGTATGATGATGTTAAAGCAGCAAGCCTGTTTAAGAAACATGGTGCCAAAATTGATGATGGTTCAGGTAGTGATACGCCTTTTCTGGCTGCTTATAATTGGAAGCGGTTTAACATAGCCACCTGGTTACTGAAAAATGGTGCAGATGTAAATTTTGCAGATGCTAAAGGTAATACAGCGCTTTATTATGCCATAAAAAGAAAATATAAGATTGAAGATATTAAACTGCTATTAAAGTTTGGGGCTGATTTTGATAAAGAGAACAACGAAGGGATATCGCCTAAAAAATTAGCCGAATTAAATAGGCAAAGGAAAATTTTAAGTCTTTTTGAGGAGAGGTAAGTCAATTAGTTACTAAATTTAATGTAAACGACTCCATATTAACACTAAATTGTACTACCTATTCGGCCGACAGACCTGTACCAACACAGGCTAAATTCAGAAGCCAGTTACCTGATTAAGGAGTTTGCTAATATGCAGCACTAATAACAGCTATAATATCCGCTTTTATCATTTTGAAATTACAAGCCTATCATTATGAGTTGATATTGATCATGCTTAATTAACTAAACCTGCATTTAAACGCTAAAAACACGGTTTATATTAATCAACAATACAAATGGCATCGCTTTGGCATGTATAGCTAAAATGTTATGGAAACGCTTTAACAGTGAACACCAAACATTTGAAGCATATATTAAAGTTGAATGTTATGTATTTAGTAATAATTGAAATAATTTGTTTTTTAGCTTTCATGATCCTTCCTTTCATTGGGCCCCGCAAAAAGAAGAAAAAGCTTATAGTTAAAAGAAACAGGCCTAACACAACTGCATCCTATGCAGTAAATAAAAATGGTTACCTGGAAAGAGCATTCATTAGCCGGTAACATAAGAGATTGCCTAAACTATATGCAATTGAGCCACGATATCTGTAATTATATCCGGCCCAATAATCTGGTGAATAGTTCAAGAAACTTGCTTTTTAATTTAGTAGGTAAATTTAGGTTCTGATTGGAAGCCGGGGGTAGTTGCCCGGCTTTTTTATCCCGCGCTGTTTCCATGCATTTTCAAATCGCTTAATTTTTAAATAAACAATATCGTAATCACAATGAAAAAGTTCAGTTCAATACTGCTGGCGCCTCTCTAATAAATATACAAACACACACATAGTTTGACGGATTAGCTAACTACTCAAATTTAAATACAAAAGATCTTACCGGTAACAACCGTAAGCCTGGTGCCCATGCACCAGGAGCAATACACTTATATTTTATAAAAATGAAAAAACTTTTCTTATCTATTGTTTTAGGCGCATCTTTAACTTATGCCTATTCCCAGGATCTGACGGCATCCACTTCAAAAGGTAATGCCCAGATCAAGGACTCTACAACTAACCAAAGTAAAAAAGACACTGTAGTTGCCAAAAGCGAACCCTTTGCCTTTGGCGATTTTACCTGGCTGAATGGTAACGACCGCAGGCATAAAGCCCTGCTTGATACCAAATATTTTACCGGTCGTTTCCTGCTCGATTTTAATTATACCGCATCAAACCATAACCCTGTAGACCATACGGTGGTAGGTTCTACAGCCTTGGCCCGTGACCACGAATTTGAAATTTCAACCATTGCCTTTGGCGGCGACTTTCATTATGATAATGTTCGTGCCAGCGTACTTACACAGTTTGGTACACGGGCAACTGTTGTGCCCCGTAACGATTTTAGCGTTACCCGCGGACAGTTTGATCTGGCAACCGCATACCGCTATTTAAGCGAAGCCAATGCAGGTTATCACTTTAACGTATTACACGGTATTAACGTGGATGCGGGTATATTCATGTCATATGTTGGTTTGTTTTCTTATTACAATGCCGAAAACTGGGCCTATCAGCCATCTTTTACATCTGATAATACACCATGGTTTTTTAATGGTATCCGTGTGCAGATCTTTGTAAGCGATAAATTGAAAATTGAACCTTGGTTGATCAATGGCTGGCAGTCTTATGGTATGTTCAATAGTCAGCCGGGCATAGGTGGTCAGATTTTATGGCGTCCGGTAGAATGGTTCCAGGCTTTAACTAACACTTATTATGGTGCAGATACACAAGATAAACCAGGAAGAAAACGGTTCCATTCTGATAACAGTATTGAGGTAAGGTATTTTAAAAGCCAGGATAAAGGCAGTTTTATTAACAGCGCCGCATTTTCAATCACAGGTGATATTGGTTTTGAAAAGGGTGATGGTGTAAACGGTTTCCATGCCGACCCGATTAAAGGCCCGGCTCAGTATTTTGCCAGTGGAATGATCTATCACCGTATGGTGATGGCTAAAGGTCACTTAGGTTGGACAATTGGTGGTGGAGTGATCAATAATCCTGGTCGTTACCTGGTATTGTACCCAACTGGTGATGCAAACCCAATACCTGCTATTAATACCGGTGCGGTTGGCTCACATCCGTTTACAGCTAATCCCGGCGATCAGTTTCATGGGTATGATTATTCAACAACTATCGACCTGATGCCGAATGATTACTTAACCTTCCGTTTAGAGGTTGTTCACCGCCATGCAAGTGTGCCTTACTTTGCGGGCCACGGTGGCGTAACCTCCCCAGACGGATATAATACTACACCCGTGCCAACGGATTTTACACCTGATCTGGTACCATCCGAAACCAGATTTATTGGTGCTTTGCTGGTACGGTTTTAATCGCCATATCTTAGGATTTAATACCCTAAAAGGACCTGTTCATTAGTGAACGGGCCCTTTTTTATAGGCTTCTAATTCAACCAGATCAACGGGTGCCTTACCGGTAAATTTCTAATGATCTCTTCGTCGGCAGGAGAGTGTTCCAATTTTTTCCAGGTGTTTAGCCAATCGGCATTGTCATAAGCAGCGGCCCCAAAAACCAATGAGGGCGGTGCAACCGGCCAGCTTTCCCAGTGCATTACATCATGTGGGTAAGGCCAGGTGTTTTTATCTTTTAAATAAGGGTACAAAAACTCGATACCTTTTTTTATAGAACGACCGTCGCTTGTTTGATAAGTCCATAAATTATCTGTTTTATCGCTTAATAGCTGGCAAATGGTGGTCATGGCATCCAGGTTAAATATGGAATAGCCATAAGGTTTGGTCCGCTTTAATTCCAGTGGAAAGCTACCATCGGCGGCTATCTGGCTTGGTAATAGAACCTCCTTGAAACGATTGCGGCAAAAATCCATGATCTCCTTATTCCCGGTAAACTTTGCAAAACAAGCTACCTGCATTGTCCAGCAGGTACCATGATTGTTTTTGGCATTCATTTCATCTTTGCCATAAGGATGCGTAGTAAGCCAGGTAAGATATTGGCTAAACCAGCCCTTAATACCATCCATAGTTTGTTTATCTATCAATGGKGAACTTTGCATAGCTTCCAGGCCCTGCACTACTTCCATCAATTGTATAGTATCAATGATACCAATGCCCCGCCCGGTAGCTATGCCTTTAATAGCCTGCGCATATTGCAAATTGGGATTCATCAAAGTTTCCTGGTTAATGAACCAGGCTTTCAGATGCCAGAGGGCCTGCTTAACATATTTTTTATCCCCGGTAATTTTATAGGCCGATGCCAGCGCGCCAATAATGCGGCTAAAACGGATCATCGCCAGGCGGTGGGCTACAAAGTTTTGCGGATTGGTTAGTCCGTCTTTTTGAATATAAGGGCCGTCAGGGTTTTGTGGATTGGGCCACCAGTAATCGCCTTCGGAGTAAAAATCATGTTTGCCACCGGCACTTCGGGCACAAGTTTCGGTAGTAACTGTTACCGGCTGCTGTTGCAAAGCCCAGGCGGCTTCTTTCAAAATATCAACTTTTAAAGCGGCTGTTACCTGCTCCTTAACCGATGGTTGGGTATCTGTTTGCCAGCTCAGCATAAGTAAGGGCAAAAAGAATAATATATATCTTGTTTTAAACTTCATCACTATAAGTTTATAAATACTGTTGATAATCCCGGCGATTGTATGCCAACCACGCTTTTGCCATTATTTGTTTTTACACTGATCTGAGCCCGGCCGTTGTAAGCTTGTACCTTGCGCGATCCTCGTGAAGTACCCAGATCATCTATCAGTGTACCATCACCGGTTAATGAGAAGGCTATCCAGTTAACAGCATCAAGGCATTGCACCCCTTTGTTGTCCACCAGTTTTACCTGTATCGTAGCTTCGCCGTTTTCATCCTTGATTTTTTCGATCAGTAATTTGGCTGGCTTATCCCATTTTTCAGTTTGGTATTGCTGACTGATCTGGTCGGTAACAACCTGCTTGCCTTTGTGTGCAATTACCTTAATATCATTGTTGCCTGATTGTAATGGAACCATCCAGCGTAATCCTGCTGCCGGGAAATCCTGGCTG